>PLTD01000148.1 GCA_003165335.1 Rhodospirillales bacterium
TTTCTCGCGAGGAACCTGATGACACTCTGCCCCTCCCGACGCCGCGCACGGCTTGCCCTGGCGGCCCTGCCGCTGATCGCCCTCGCCGCCTGCCAGACGCCAAGTCAGACAAGTACCCCGACGGCGAGAAGCGCTTCGGAGGCGCCCGCGGCCCCACCTCAGGCCGCCGTCGCCTTCCCGGTCTGGCTCGACGCCGCGCGGGCTGAGGCGCTAAGGCGGGGCATCAGCCAGGCGACGGTTCAGCAGGCCTTCGACGGGCTGACCCCCAACCCGGCGGTGATTGATCTCGACACCCGCCAGCCTGAGTTCAGCCAGACCTTCTGGCATTATCTGGACGGTGCAGTCAGCGAGACGCGGGTCGCCAAGGGCCGCGCCCAGATGCAGCAGAACGCCGCCCTATTGGCAAAGCTTGAGCGGACCTATGGCGTGCCCGGCCGCTATCTGGTGGCCTTCTGGGGCATCGAGACCGATTTCGGGCACAACACAGGCGGCTTTTCCGTCGTCCGCTCGCTGGCGACGCTGGCCTATGACGGCCGGCGCAGCGCCTATTTCCGCGATGAGATGTTCGCCGCGCTGACCATCCTCGACCATCGGGATATCGATAACGACCATATGACCGGCTCCTGGGCCGGGGCGATGGGTCAGGCCCAATTCATGCCCACGGCCTTCCTGAAATATGCCGTGGACCAGGACGGCGACGGCCGCCGGGACATTTGGACCAGCGTGCCCGATGCCCTGGGCTCGGTCGCCAATTACCTCAAAACCTTAGGCTGGGACGGGTCGCGCGGCTGGGGCTATGAGGTGACGCTTCCCGCTCGGTTCGACGCCGCACTCGCCAGCCTGGACAGCGACGCGACCGAGACTGTGAAAAGCCCGGCCGAATGGGCCGCGCTGGGTGTGCGCCGCGCCGACGGCTCGCCGCTCTCCAAAACCGACGACCCGGCGGCGCTGATCCTGCCCGCGGGCATTCACGGGCCGGCCTTCCTGGTCAGGAACAATTACCGGGTGATCCTGAAATATAACCGCTCGACCTTCTATGCCGTCGCCATCGGCCATCTCGCCGACCGGCTGAACGGCGCCGGAACCCTTGCCGCCCCGCATCAGACAGCCGAGCCCCTGAAGCGCGAAGACATCATCGCCCTCCAGCAAGGCCTCTCATCCCTCGGCCTGCTGCCCGGAACCCCCGACGGCATAGCCGGCGGCGCCACCCGCCAAGCCGTCCGCGCCTTCCAGAAGGCCAACGGCCTAGCGCCGGACGGCTATATCGATCTGAACCTGATTGCGGCGGTCAGGGCGAAGGGCGGGAATGCTTAAGGGGTAAGGCCGGAGCCGGAATGACCGCCTTCGCGTGTATGACGATTTTGAAAATGGATACGGGACCAGCGAAGCCAGAATATAAGAAATGAAACTACCCGACGCGATCATCTGGGCATCCGCTCAGGCCAACGCGATGCTGCTCGTCACCCGCAACACCAAGGATTTTCCCGCCACTGACCCGGGCGTGCGGGTGCCGTACCGAATTTAAGCAGTTTTTGCAGGCTGGTTTCGCTATTCTATATCGACAGTCCCGGCCCGCACCGGGCAAAATAGGTTCTGGAGGATTTGCATGGCCACCCAACCGCTCGAACTCGTCGATGCCGATGCGCATGTGAACCCCCCCCCCACCTTCTGGGATGATTACCTGCCAGCCGCCTTCGCCGATCGCGGGCCCAAGATCGAGGACGGGGCCCCCGGCGAAGACAACGACTGGGTGGTTTTCGAGGGGACGCGCAAGCCATTGAACGTCATGTCATCGGTCGTGGGCCAGGGCCGCGAATTCCGCCCCGTCGGCCGCCGCTCCGACGTGCAAAGCGGCAGTTGGGAGCCTTCGGCCCGTCTGGACGACATGGCGCGCGACGGCGTCAGCCGCGCCGTGCTGTTCGGCGGCGGGCCTTTGGGCGCTGCCGACAACGATCTCTATATCGCCAGCTTCGGCGCCTATAACCGCTGGCTGGCCGATTTCTGCCATTATGCGCCCAAACGGCTTGTCGGCGTCGCCTATCTGCCGATGCAGGATATCGACCAGTCGGTCGCCATGTTGAAGGAGGCTGCGGCCCAAGGGTTGAAGGCGGTCAATATCCCGGCCTTTCCCCAGGCCAAGACCGGGACCGCCGGCGGCGGCTTTGCCGCCCAGGTGCTGGCGCTGACCGGCGACCCCGACGGGGCGCTGCAATATGACAATCCGGAATTCGACCGTTTCTGGAAGGCCTGCGTCGACCATGACATGGGCGTCACCATCCATCTGGGCGCGCGCGTCGCCCGCCCGGGCATGACGCGCTTTCTGCCCAACCTGGTGATGTCCAAGGTCTCGATGGCTGAGCCGATTGCCATCATGATCTTCGGCGGCGTGTTCGACCGCTTCCCGGCGCTGCGCTTCGCCGCCATCGAAAGCGGCGTCGGCTGGATGGCCTGGATGGCCGAATATATGAACAGCATCTACAATAATCAGCGCCACTGGCTGCAGCTTGAGTTGAAGCACGAGCCCGCCTTTTACATGGACCAAAACGTCTACGGCTCATTCATCCGCGACCCGATCGGCATCAGGAACCGCGACCTGCCCGGCGGGCGCAACATCATGTGGTCGACCGACTATCCTCACTCCGAGACCACCTGGCCCGACTCCCGCGCCGTGCTGGATCAGCAATTTGCTGGCCTGACCGACGACGAACGCCGCCCCATCGTATGCGACAACGCCGTGCGGTTCTTCGGCCTGGGGTAAGGGCGATACCGGATTAGGGTTGGAACGGTCGGCGGCTACAGGTTGCGCGGTTTGTTCAGGCCGCGCGCCGTAATTTCGGACTGAAGCTTTGCCTGGATATCGGGCATGATTTTGCCAACCATCGCGCGCGCCACCTGGCCTTGTTCTTTTATCAAGGTCGGCAGCCGCTCGATCATCTTGCGGCCGATATCCGACTGATAATACGCCAGCATTTGGTTCAATTCGTCCGCGGTAAAATTCGAGGCATAAATATTGGCGGTGGCGTCGAGCATCTCCGGTTTTATTTTGCTGAACTCCGGCACCAGCACATCGCTTAGAAGTTTCTGGACCTCCGCGCCTTTGCCCGGATTGGCGGCTTCGAGGCCGGTGCCCATTGACGCCATCATCTGCTGGACCATCTGGTCGCTCGTTGCCGAGGCATGCATGGCGTCCAGAACCTGATGCGTCACCTTGAGCGCAGCCGGGTCTACCGCTTGCGCACCTGCAACCGACGAAAACAGCGTCGCGAAGACAAACGTCGCGGCCGTGACTTTCCCGCGGAAATTCATGATTTTTCTCCAGTGCTCCGGCTATGCGGCAGAAGGCAAAGGGTTGGATATTCTCAGGTCACCATACTGAATTGGCCGCTTGCCGCCATCAAAGAATATGCGCCCGCCATACGCCCGATATGCTCTGGGCTGCAGCAGGTCCGGGAGCGGAATCTGTTGGATTTTACGGGTTGATGTGAATCAATTACGGGCCGGTTTTCCCTCTGTTACACATTTGAAATGTTATACTCTAGTCTGAACGAACTGGCTGCAGTCAAACGCGCTAAGGCGTTGGAGTTGCATAAAAAAGCGATGCAAAGTCGCGATCCGCAAGTGCGTTCCGGGCTGCTCAGGATTGCAGACACATACGAAAAAATGGCGACGTATTTGGAAAGGAAAGATCCGGTCGTGCATCTTTTCCAATCCGCTCAAACAACCCAGAATTAATCAGCCAACGGAGGGACGGAGTTGTTCAGCAAAGACCTGCAGGACCTTGCCGACGCCCTCGAAAATTTAAGTCAGCCAATCTTCAAAGGCCGTTACCCCGGCGGCCCGCGCCCCAAGTTCGATCTCGACGGCGCCTCCGGTCCGGGCCGCGCATCGCTGCAACCTCCGCCCGCCGCTTTGGAAGCAGACGCCGGCCGCGCCGGGGCGTCTACTTAGGTTCGGATTCCTTCAACAGCTCTTCCAGATGGTCTTTCCAGATATCGGCCCAGGTGTGCGTTCCATGACCGTGGGTCTGTTCGCTGGCCGGGATCAGGATGAACTTTGCATTGGGGATGTTTTTGACCATGCGCTCGGCAATGCCAAGTTCGGGCGGGTTGATGAAATCGTCGCCTGAGTTCACCCACATCACCGGCGCCTTGATCGTTCCCAGCTTGGCGGACGGATCGTAATTGCGCGATGCCGCGACCTGATACAGCAGGTCGTTGGCATCCAACTCCTTCAGATCCTGCTGATGGATTTTATCCAGATAGGCATCGGCATCGTCGCGCGTCGCGAGCCGCTTCTGCATGGGCAGCGGCGCGGACCCGGCGACGGTCAACATGTCCGAGGCGATCGTCAGCGCCTCCCGCGGCTCCTCCTTATAGTCGCCGCCCATCCAGGCGGGGTCGCTCTTGATCCCGTCCATGATCATCTGGCGCCACAGCCGGTTGCGCCCTGCGATCTGGATCGGCAGGCAGGCCAGAGGCATCAGCGCATCCATGAAATCCGGATACGCCTCGCCCCAGACAAAGCCCTGCATGCACCCCATCGACGTGCCGAGGATCAGGCGCAGATGGTCGATCTTCAGCCCCTGGGTCAGCAGCCGATACTGAGCCTCGACCATGTCGTCATAGTCGTAATGGGGAAAGCGCGCGTGCAGCCCGTCGCTCGGCTTCGACGATTTTCCATGGCCGATACCGTCGGGCAGCACGATGAAATATTTTGCCGGGTCCAGCAGCCCCCCCGGCGCAAACAGCACCCCGGCGAATTGCGGCCGCAGGAACTGGTTGCCGTCCCCGCCGGTGCCGTGAATAATCAATACCGCGTTGGTGACATGCCCCTTGGCGTCGCGCACCGGCTTGCCCAGCGTCGTATAATGCTGCCGAAGCTCCTGCAGGGTTTCGCCCGAGGTGAAGCGGAAATCCTTTGCGGTAAAGTCCCCCTGATCCGTCTTCAGCGGCGCCGCGTCTGCGGCAAAGGCAGAACTCCCCGCCCCCCAAAGTATCAACCCAAACACGGCGGCCGCGACTCTCAGCATGAATGCCTCCCGATATTATGACCCAATCCTATGCAGGCTGCTCCGCCTTATATGGCTCTATCTTGGCGATCTGCCCGGCGATCCGGCGCTTTGCCTCCAGCGTGTCGCAGACATTCTGAAGACGCAGGAAATAGCCCTCCGACAGACCGAAGAACTTGCACAGCCGCAGATCGGTATCGGCCGAGATGTCGCGCGTGCCGTTGACGTAATCCGACATCTTCCGACAGGTATGCACGCGTCGGATTACGCGCGCTCATCTGGCCCACACACTGCTCAGCGGCGCTTCCCCCGCCACTGTTTCTTCGGCTGCTGGGCGATCCGATCTGCCAGCGGCAAATCCCGGCGGTTGCCCAAACCCACCGGGGCCGGGTTGCCGGCGATGTCCAGCTCCGAGGCTTCCAGGCGCTTGATCTCGTCGCGCAGGCGCGCGGCCTCTTCGAATTCCAGGTCGGCTGCGGCGGTGCGCATCCGCTTTTCCAGCTCGGCGATATGGGCCTTCAAATTATGGCCCACCAGATGCCCGCCGTCGGCATTCACCGCGACCGTCACCCGGTCCGCGCGCTCGTACACGCTGTTCAGAATATCGGCGATGTCCTTGCGCACGCTTTCCGGCGTAATGCCGTTGGCGGCGTTATAGATCTGCTGTTTCTCCCGCCGCCGCTCGGTCTCGTCGATCGCCGCCTTCATGCTGGCGGTGATGCTGTCGGCATAGAGAATGGCCCGCCCGTCGATGTTGCGGGCCGCCCGGCCGATGGTCTGGATCANNCGGATGATCTCGATCCGCTCCAGCGTGTCGACGTCGGAGTGGACATAGCGAACCCTGACACCATGTTCGTGCAGATATTCGGTCAGAGCCTCCGCCATGCGCTTGGTCAGCGTGGTGATCAGCACCCGCTGGCCCTTGGCCGCCAGCTCGCGGCATTCGGCCATCACATCGTCCACCTGGGTCGCCGTCGGGCGAATGATGATCAGCGGGTCGATCAGCCCGGTCGGGCGCACCAGTTGCTCGACGAAAGCGCCGCCGGTACGCTCCATCTCCCACGGGCCCGGGGTCGCCGAGACGAAGACCGATTGCGGACGCATCCCGTCCCATTCCTCGAATTTCAGCGGCCGGTTGTCGATGCAGGACGGCAGGCGAAATCCGTAATCGGTCAGCGTCGTCTTGCGCTTGAAGTCGCCCCAATACATGCCGCCGATCTGCGGCACGGTCACATGCCCCTCGTCCACCACCAGCAGCGCATCCTTGGGCAGATATTCGAACAGCGTCGGCGGCGGCTCGCCGGGCTTACGGCCCGACAGATAGCGCGAATAATTCTCGATGCCCGCGCATGAACCGGTGGCGGCGATCATCTCCAGATCGAACTGGGTCCGCTGCTCCAGCCGCTGCGCCTCCAGCAGCTTGCCTTCGGCATAGAGTTCCTCCAGGCGGATTTTGAGATCCGCGGCAATCTGCTTCACCGCCTGCTGCAGGGTCGGCTTGGGCGTCACATAGTGGCTATTGGCATAGATATGGACCTCGCCCAGGTTGGCGAATTTCTCTCCAGTCAGCGGGTCGAATTCATGGATGGCCTCGATCTCGTCGCCGAACAGAGTGATCCGCCAGGCGCGGTCGTCCAGGTGGGCCGGGAACAGCTCGACCGTATCGCCCCGCACCCTGAAGGCGCCGCGGGCAAAGCCCATGTCGTTACGGCGGTACTGCAGCTCGACCAGTCGCGCCAGCAGATCGGTGCGCGACACCATCTGCCCGACCTCGAGTTTCAGCGTCATTGCCGAATAGGTCTCGACTGAGCCGATGCCGTAGATGCAGGAAACCGAGGCCACGATGATGACGTCGCGCCGCTCCAACAGCGCCCGGGTCGCCGAATGGCGCATCCGGTCGATCTGCTCGTTGATAGAACTTTCTTTTTCGATATAGGTGTCGGTACGCGGCACATAGGCCTCGGGCTGATAATAATCGTAATAGGACACGAAATATTCGACCGCATTGGCTGGGAACAGCGCCTTCATTTCCTGATAAAGCTGCGCCGCCAATGTTTTATTCGGCGCCAGGATCAGCGTCGGCTTCTGGGTATTCTGGATGACATGCGCCATCGTGAATGTCTTGCCAGAGCCGGTGACGCCCAGCAGAACCTGGTCCCTCTCCCCGCGTTCGATTGCCGCAGTGATCTCGGCAATCGCCGCCGGCTGGTCGCCTGCCGGAACGAAGTCGGATGCCAATACGAGGCGCGCGCTTGACAGGCCCTCGGCCAAAGGCGGGGCGGAAACGGGTTCGAGAAGGGGCATATTCATTGGCCTAGAATATGGGGTTTCGGCCCGCCGATACCAGCGTCAATAATGCCATGCATGATCTTGATAGAAGGCAATTTAGTACATATTCTAAAAGGAATTAGATTTGTTACCGAGCGAAGTGACGCGAACGGTAATCTAGCCGCGATCGCGTACCGTTTAGAGGGAGATCGACATGGGCGAGAAGACGATCGTTGCGTTGTATGATCATTTCAATGACGCCAAAGCTGCTGTTGCGGAAGCCATCAAGGCCGGCGCGCCGACCGACCGCATTGCCCTTCTCGCAAACGATTCCAACGGCGACCATCCCGGCCTGACAATCAATCTGGCCTATGCGCGCGAACAGTTCGACGAAGATTCTAACAAACAGCCCGGCATCATCACCGGGGCAGAGATCGGCATCGGTCTGGGCGGCGTTCTGGCCTTCCTGGCGACGGTGAGCCCGATCGCAATTCCGGGCATCAGCGCGCTGGTCGCGCAGGGCACCTTGATCACCATCGCGGTCGGCGCGCTGGTCGGCGGTGTGCTCGGCGCGGTGATCGGCAAACTGACCGACCGCGGCGTGACCTCGAAGGACGCGGAGTTGTACACCGAGGGGCTTAAGCGCGGCGGCACGCTGGTCACCATCGTAGTGGGCGACGAGCTTGGCGGAAAGGTCAGCGAGATATTCAAGAAACACAACCCTGCCTCGACCGGAGAGCGCACCGCCGAATGGACCGCCGAAGGCTGGGTCAGCCTCGACGTCGGCCACATCAGCGCAAGCCTGGCAACGGCATAAAACAAGGCCGCCGGCACGCGTCTCGCTACGTTCCTACGTGGAATTTGGTTTGGCTCGAATCATCGGCTACAACCACGCCCGGCGGGGAGCGTAGCTCAATTGGTTAGAGCCGGCCGCTCATAACGGTCTGGTTGNNTCTGGTTGCAGGTTCAAGTCCTGCCGCTCCCACCAGTCGATCACATTGCCTAATTCGTCATGCCCGGGCCGCGGCCGCCGGCCGCTTTTGCGTTTCGCTGTCAAAGGCGCGGCGCACCCGGCCGGGCGGGCGGTAAAGCCCCGTCATTGCGAGCGCAGCGA
>PLTD01000122.1 GCA_003165335.1 Rhodospirillales bacterium
GGTTTCTCGCGAGGAACCTGATGACGGGAGATCGTTCGTCGAACCGGCACTCAGTGAACGCCAGTCCCGCTCCGCGCCAGTTGCTTGGGATCAATGCAGCCGCCCGGACGTTACCTATCCATGGATAGTATTCAATTTCAAAACCCGAGCCCGACACCTCCGCCGGGTAATCACCCAACTCCGGACGACCCTGAGAAACCGTCTCCGGTTCAGGAACCGCCCGCGCCTTTGCCGATACCTCGACCAGAAAGGCCGCCGGAGATTAGGGAACCTCCGATCCTAAATTTAGAGATCAACCACGGCGCTTTTTATTTTTCCGCGCGGCGTAGCGCGCGTCGCGTGCGGCCTTCTGCTCGGCCCGCAATGCTTCTTCTGCTTCCTTGCGAGCGCGCACCTCATCTTCACGAGCAGCCTGTTCGGCCTCCAAGGCAAGGCGCTCCGCATCCCGCTTGGCCGCCTCTTCAGCTTCCCGAGCAGCTTGAGCGGCCCGTTCGATTACTAGTTTGGCCTCTCTCTCCGCCCGCTTCTTCGCTTCCCGTTCGTCGCGAGCCGCCTGGATGGCGAGTCTGGCCGCGACCTTTTCCGGATCGACCGAATTCAGCTTTGCGCGCAGTTTTTCCAATTGAAGCTTTTTTGCCTCGGCGGAAGTCGACAGCCTGTCTCCGAATGTGTTGTTCTTAAAACCGTTCATTTCGCTTCGCTTTAATTGGGGCCGGCACGCCGTCGCGCCACCCCTTGAGATTCCGTCCGGACGGATAGCCGCGATCCACTAAACATGCAAGGAAGCAGGGCGCAAATCCGGTGCCAATCGCACTTGCAAGACGCTTATCCTGCTTTTTGGAACACAATGCTACGATTGTTCGTCGGCATAATAAGGGACTCGATGTGAGCAAGGCCGTTGATGTTGGCAAGGGCCACAACATCTTCCAGGTTCCGAACACCCCAATCTGGATCGCGCGATCGCAAGTCGATATCGAAGCGCAGGTTGCTTTCAGCCGTATGCTCTCCGTTTTCCCGGAAAGGTCCATAGAGATACAGAATACCACTGTCCGGCAATATTCGCGCGGCCCCCGCCATCAAGCCTTCGCAAGCGCGCCAGGGTGCAATATGGATCATGTTGATACAGACAACAGCATCGGCATGATCAAACGGCCATTCGTCCGATGTAGCGTCAAGCATCCGCGGCGCCAACAAATTGGCGAGACCGGCTTGGTGGCGATATGCCGCTATGCTCGAGAGCGCACGTGGTTCCAGGTCGCTCGGCTGCCATTGCAGATGGGGAAATGCGCCGGCAAAGTGGGCGGCATGCTCTCCCGATCCGCTCGAAATTTCCAGAACGAGGCCGCGCCGAGGCAATAGGTGCGACAGAGCGGCCAGAATCGGCTCGCGGTTTCTCGCCGTGGCCGGGGCGCGAAGCCTCAGGTCGGGGACTGTCTCCATCGCCCCGATCCTAATCGTCCTGGGCGGTGCGTTGGGGCGATCCGCTCGGTGCGGCGCGTAAATATTGCACGGGCCAGGATGTCGTCTGGCCAAGAGCCTGAGCTGCGTCCAGAGGCCAATATGGGTTTCTCAGCATTTCTCGTCCCAACAGGACGAGATCTGCCTGGCCGCTTCGGATCATCTGGTCGGCTTGGGTCGGGTCGGTGATCATACCGACAGCGGCCGTCGCGATCCCGGCCTCGCGGCGTATGCGATCGGCGAATGGAGCCTGATAGTTCGGTCCGACTGGAATTTGAGCATGTTCGACATTGCCGCCAGAGGAACAGTCGACCAGATCCACCCCCAACTCCCGCATCCGCCGCGCGAGTTCAACAGATTGTTCGATATCCCACCCACCCTCAGTCCAGTCGGTCGCCGATATGCGGACGAACAAGGGGCACCGGTCGGCCAGAACATATCGCACCGCCGCGATCGTTTCGCACAAAAAGCGGATTCGGTTGTCGAATGACCCGCCAAACCGATCCGCACGCTGATTGCTGTGGGGCGATAGGAATTCATGAAACAGATAGCCGTGGGCCGCGTGCAGCTCAATGACCCGGAATCCGGCCAGATATGAATGCACCGCCGCATCGGCGAACGCGTTCCGCGTCGATTCGATTTCGTCGATGCTCATCGCCTGCGGCATCGGGTAGGATTTGCTGAATGGAACGGCGCTGGGCGCCAGCGGAGTCCAAGCGCCATCACTCTGCGTAAGTGCGCCCTGGCCCGACCAGGGCCGGTAGGTGCTGGCCTTCCTTCCCGCATGAGCCAGTTGAATTCCAGCGATGGCGCCCTGCCCAGAGATGAAATGCGCAATTCTCTCCAAGGGTTCGAAATGCGCGTCGTCCCAGGCGCCGAGATCCTGCGGCGATATTCGCCCTTGCGGCGTAACGGCCGCGGCCTCGGTAAGCACCAAACCGGCACCGCCGACCGCACGGCTGCCGAGGTGGACAAAGTGCCAGTCTGTCGCGACACCGTCTGCGCATGAATATTCACACATCGGCGATACACCGATGCGGTTGGGAAGGGTCACATCGCGCAACTCGAGGGCGCTGAAAAGATGGCTCTTGCTCATATTTCCGTTGCTCATTTTTAGCACCACGAAGGCAGGAGGCCATCGGTGGCCAGCGGCAATATGGGGTGCGGAGAAAATAAGACCAGCGATAAAAAATCGCAGTCGCACCTTATTGCGCGGGAATTACCGCGACGGGTCGCACGCACAGCTCTAGCAATCGAATTTTGTTGTAGAATTAAGGCGCAAGCAGCCTTAGGTATTGCCGACTCTGGAAACGCCTAAGGAACTGAGACCATGGACAACGGATTATATAAAGTCCGTTTTGAAACCCCGCGCGGCGCTGGAATCGGCGTAGTCGCTTTGCAAGATGGCCGTCTCAGAGGCGGTGACTCCAGTATGTATTATCACGGCACCTACACGGCAGCAGAGGGAAGCTTCGTTGCCGACCTAGTGACGAACGTACATACGATCGCGCCGCATAAGCCGTCCATTTTCGGACGAGACATCGTCCATATCCATCTCGAGGGAACCTATATCCACGACTTCGCCCAGGTAAAGGGCAGGGCAAGGGAGGTCCCGGAAATCGATTTCAAATCGACTTTGACGAAACTGACGGATTAGAGGGATTCGAGCCACAGGCCGCCCGCACACTTGCCCTGTCTGGAATTTCATGTCCCGATCGCTGGAGTCCGGTTATCATCGACATCGCATGATTAGCCGCAAATCACTTCTAATAATCGCAGCCTGTAGCCTCGCGGGATGCAGCAGCGGCAACTCGAGTGGCCTCGGCGGCCATATCAGTCCAGAAAAATCTGAAGCTGCCTTGCTTAAGGCCGGGGATATCGCACGAGACGGTGGAGACTTGAGGTCGGCCGGCGAACTTTACCGGCAGGCGGCGACAATCGCTCCGAAGGATCCGGTACCATACGATCATCTCGGCGCAGCGCTCTTCAAATCGGGCGCCTATGCAGAAGCCTTCGAGGCGCTGCGCAGCAGTTTGGCACGCGACCCCGATAATTTTGTTGCAAACCGAAGGCTCGGAAAATTGGCTCTGGCGTTGGGCAAGCCCGATCAAGCTTTGGCCTACTTCCAAGCCGCAGAGAAAATGCACGGTGACGATCCATTGATTTTGAATGGAATAGGAGTCGCGCAAGACGCTCTTGGGGACCATACGCGGGCGCAGGTCGAATACCGGAAGGGAATGAAGTTAGCGCCCGAGAATCTAGCGATCAAAAATAATTACGGCCTATCCCTGGCCTTGGCAGGAGATTATCGGGCTGCAATCGCAACGCTTTCGGCTGTCGTCGCTGACCCGCGCGCCACCGCGCAAAACCGCCAGAACCTGGCATTGGCTTACGGTTTGGCCGGCGATGACATCAATGCATCTGTTGCCGCCCGCAAGGATATCAGCGATTCCGATAGCGCCAGCAACCAGCGTTATTACGCTGTTCTGCGCGCCATGGACGACCGAAAGCGCACACAAGCGGTTTTGGGAAGCGAGTTCGGGCGAATAAATGACGTGGAATTGAAGGCCGGGACAACACCGGATCGAGGCTCAACTCCGAATGCAGATGGTCGCTGAGGCTGCAGCGTTTAGTGGTGATGCATCGCGGTTAACACTTGAATAATCGCCGGGCCGATCAAGACCACAAACAGGGTCGGTAGAATGAACACGATCATTGGAACGGTCAGCGTCGCCGGCAAGCGAGCTGCTTTTTCCTCCGCCTTCATCATCCTCGTATGACGAAACTCGCTCGCGAGCATCCTCAGAGACTGCGCTAAAGGCGTACCATAACGCTCAGTTTGAATTAATGTATTCACCAATCCCCTAATCGATGGTGAATCGGTGCGCTTCGTGAGGTTGATCAGGGCATCGCGGCGATTGGGCAAAAAGCCGAGTTCAATCGCCGTCAACCCGAGTTCATCCGCCAGTTCGGGGGCATTTGGAATGATCTCTCGGGCTACACGGGAAATCGCCGTATCAAGTCCCAATCCGGCCTCAGAGCAGATTACGAACAGGTCCAAGGTATCCGGCAACGCCTGTTGAATCAGTCTCAGCCTCTTTTTGCAGGCTCTTTTGACAAGATAGGTGGGCGCAAAGGCACCTGCGGCCATGCCCATCATCGCTACGGTAGCCCGCATAAGAGCGGAGATATGAGGTTGGAAAGTCGGGATCAGCAGATATGCCGTAAGACCCAGACCGAGCGGCAGCGCCAGGCGAAGACTTAAAAAAATCGTCAACGCATCGGGTGAGCGCCACCCGGCCTTGGATAACAGCTCTGAGGCCTTGCGGACTTCCTCACCGCGGGTGAGCTTTAGCCTTTCAAGCAGCCGACGCATAAAGCTGACCGATTTTTGACGGGGCGTAGCTCGACCGGAACCGATAAGTGTCGGGCTCGGCTCCTTACGGCGCTTAACATGGGCGCGGGCACGTTCGCCAATCGAAGAATTGGGAGACAAGGCGCGATAGAGTGCCATAAGCGCCCCAAAGTTCGCCACGCCGACTATGAGCGCGACCACGGTCTCACCTGCGATTCCCGTGGGCAGAATGCCGGCGATACTCATAGATCGAACTTGACCATGCGGGACATCACGACGCTGCCGATCGTCAGGCTTGTCGCTCCGCCGGCCAGCAGCATATGGCCAGTATGTGAAGTAAACAGGGTAATGACATAGTCGTGGCTGACCAGATACAGCAGCCCCATCATCACGAAGGGCAGAGCGCCGATAATCATCGCACTCGCTGTCGCCTCAGACGACATCGCCTTTACCTTCAGTCGAATCTGCTCGCGCTTGCGCAGCATATCCTCAAAGTTCTCGAGCGTTTCCGCCAGGTTACCGCCGGTCTCTCGCTGTACTGAGAGGGTCGTGATGAGGAAATTGAACTCGGCAAGGCCGATGCGCCGTCCTACCGACAACAACGCCTCTTCGATAGACTGACCCAGCCTGACCTGATCGCTCATCCGGCGAAATTCTTCCCCTACGGGGTTCACGACTTCGCGAGACACAACCGCAAGCGTATCGCCGAAGGGCAATCCAGCCCGCAATCCGCGAACGATCAGGCTGATCGCCTCCGGGAAAAGTTTGTAAAACTTCGCCCGCCGGCGTCCGGTTACCGAATCCAAAACCATACTCGGCAATTTCAGCCCGCAGATTGCACCGATCAGCAGCGCCGTCATGGGCGACATGCCGCGGAGGATCGCGAGAATGGCAACCGCAATGGCCACGATGATGCAGATCAGGCCGAAGCGACCGATCGAAAGGCCCGTTCCGCTGGCCGCCAGGCGGGCGCGCATCGCATCCGGTTTCGGCAATAAACGATGGATCAGAAGATCAAGCGCGCCATGTGAGTCCAGACGCAACTGCGGACCTGCAACGGGCTTTCCACGGTCAGGCGCAGCGATTCTCCTCGCACGTCGGGCAATGCGACGCTTGCCATCGCCCGCCAGGTAACCGAAGGCCGTAGAAATCAAGCCCATGCAGGCGAGGCCCATCAGTAACTGGGCGATTGATTCCATCATCGCATCGCCTCCAACAGCAAGCGATCGAGGCCGTGATATTCGGCACGCTGGGTGAAGTGCGGTCTAATTCCGGACGTATAGAAGCGGCCGCGCAGCTTTCCTTCGCTATCCTCGCCCTCGTATTTGAAGCCGAAGAGTTCCTGCGTCGTGATGGTGTCACCGTCCATTCCGGTGACTTCGCTGATGCTGGTTACGCGTCGGACACCGTCGCGCATGCGACTAACCTGCAGGATCATATGGACAGCGGCAGCGATTTGCGTTCGGACCGCATGGCTCGGCAGATTGATGCCCGACATGCCAACCATGTTTTCCAAGCGCGTAAGCGCCTCGCGCGGCCGATTTGCGTGGATGGTCCCCAGCGAGCCGTCATGGCCGGTATTCATGGCCTGGAGCATATCCATCGCTTCGGCGCCGCGAATTTCGCCCAGGATGATGCGATCCGGGCGCATACGCAGCGCATTCTTGACCAGATCGCGCATCGTAATTTCACCGCGCCCCTCCAAGTTGGGCGGGCGGGTTTCCAAACGAACGACATGCGGCTGCTGCAGTTGCAATTCGGCGGCGTCTTCGATCGTGACAATTCGCTCGTCGGTATCGATCATCTGTGAAAGCGCGTTCAGCAGTGTCGTCTTGCCTGAGCCGGTGCCGCCGGAAATCAAAATATTTAGTTGGCAGCGTGCAGCGATTTTCAGCACGGTAGCCATCGCCGTCGAGATATTCTGCTGACGTGACATAACGTCGAGATCAATGGTCTTTTTCGAGAATTTACGAATTGAGATCGATGGACCATCAATCGCCAACGGCGGGATAATTATGTTCACGCGGCTGCCGTCGGCGAGGCGCGCATCGACCAGAGGCGATGATTCGTCGATCCGGCGGCCAATACCGCTGACGATGCGCGTGATGACGCTCATGACATGAGCGTTGTCGCGGAATGTCGTATCTGTCAGCTCAAGCTTGCCGCGACGTTCGACATAGATCCGCTTTGCGCCGTTCACCATGATGTCGTTTACGGATTCGTCGGCAAGAAGCGGTTCCAAGGGGCCGAGCCCCAGCATGTCGTTCAGAAGGACGACGACTAGGTCGCGCTGTTCGCGCCGATTCAACTGGATCTTAAGTTCGGCCAGAATCTCCGTAACCACATCGGAGAGTTGATGGGACAGTTCCTCCCGGCTGAGCTTGGTCGCGACTTCACTGTCGATTCGCTCCATAACGAGGGGGTAAATCCGCGGAACGGCCTCTTCTATGTTGGCGCGAGCAGACAGCGATACGACATTGCTCTTGGCCGGCCGCACAAACTTGCTGGCCGCAATCTTTTCAAGGATATAGGCCGCCGCCAAATCCTGGCGTTGCTTCGGATCGAGCCGCAACACATGTTGGTCGGCGATCTTATCGATAAACGCCTCAACCGTGGCGTTCAGCTGTTCGCGTGGTAGGTTCGACAGCGCTCCGACGTCGAGTTGGGTCTCGGCTGAAAGCTGGAGGAGGGCTTTGGCCTTTTCGAAGTCTCCAGAACCGGAGACATAGTCGTCAACGGGAAACTGTCGCTCGACCGGCTGCGGTCGGTGTTCGACTTCAGGAACGGGTCGCACGGGAATGTTGCGCGAGACGAGCGAATTCACACGCTCCTGGAGGCGATCGCCGCTATCTCGCTTGCCGAACAGGCTCATTTGCGCAGCAATCTCTTGAAAAGTGATGTTTTTGCTGTTGCATCCGTGCCAGAGAGAAACCCTGCCAATTTCCGCAACTCTGCCGTCGTCTTGCCGTCCCGGGACACATTAGCCAGCGCCTTTGCGCGTTCGGCCGCAGCGGCAGCGGCTTTCCCATCGAATGGAATCGAAAAATCGATTTTGGCGCCGATTCCGCGCTCAAAATCAGCCGGGCTTACTTCCCCGGCGATGCCGCCCACACGATTGGCGATCACAACGACTTTGGCATCGCCGCGCTGTCCTTTGATAAAAGCCAGTAACCGTTGCGTATCGCGCATCGAAGCCAGAGATTGCTCGCTAACGACACCGATCTGGTCGGCGACGGCCAAAACATGACGCGTGAGGCCACCGAGAGAACGGGGCGTATCGATTACGATGCAATCCGTGCTGCCGCCAAGATCGGTGATCAGCGCATCGAGCCCGCTGTTGCCCAAATCGACGCTTTCTTCGAGCGGCTCTTCCGCAGCCAAAATGCGCAGCCGCTCACCGGCATTGGCCATCGCCGAGCGTATTAGGAGACTGTCGACCCGATCGGGGTTGGCCAATATTTCCCGCAAACCGCGACCTGGTTCGACATCAAGGCTGAGCGCGAGACTTCCGAAATGAAGGTCGAGATCCAGCAGGACAACCCGTAGATTGCGTTCCTCCGTCATCGTCCAGGCGGATGAGACAGCCAGCGAAGTCGTCCCGACGCCTCCGCGTGCGCCGATCAATGCGATTGTTCTCGCAACTTTTGCCGCCAGTGGCGCCCGGCTTTCGCTTCGCGTCGCGTTCTGAATGGATTGGGACAGCATCTGCCCGGATACAGGCTTGACGAGATAGTCGGATACGCCGGTTTCGATAAGGCGTCGGTAAAAGCTGACATCGTTGACAAGGCCGATAGCGATTACTTTGGTATCCGAACCGCAGAGGGCCATGATCCCCCTAATCGCGCCCAGAGCATCGTCGCTGTCGCAGATGTCGACCACCAGAACTGCCGGTGGAATGCTCGTCCGAATGACGCTGAGGGCGCCCTCCGGGCCGCCGTCCGAAAATTTCTGGTTTTGCCACCCGAGTTGCGTCGCCACCGAGCGCACAGTCTCGCGTGTAACTTCATCGGCGACAGAAGCCATGAACTGGCCAGCCGGCGCATAAGACATTTGAGCCTGGTTCGGTGACATTTGAACTTTCGCGGCTAAGCTCATTGCTGGGTCGTAGTGGATTGCGGGTTGCTGGACTGTGCCGGCGCCGCCGAGGGTGACGGTGCGGGCNNGGCGAAGGCGAAGGCGAAGGCGAGGGAGAGGACGGCGGCTGGGCAGGGTTCTGCGCAGCACCCGGATTGGAATCATCGCTTATTGAACCCACTCGGCCGCTGCGATAGCGCTCGACCGCAGCAATTGCTGGCTCGCCGACGACGGGGCCCATTGGCTTGCCTGAAATCAGGTCCTTCGGATCGGCGATCATGGCGGCGAGATTTGACGCAGTTGAGCAACCGAAGTCGCTGTGCATGGTGTTGTCGAAATCATTACCCGGCGCCTTGCTCCAGTTCGGGCAATTGGGCGCAGTAGCCTCATATCGCTCGACCACAAGTGTCATTTCGCCAACGGCAACATCGGGAGTCTGCGCGAACACCGGCTTCAGTCCCTGGCGGGCCAGCGCCGTCTCAAGGCGGGAGGCGCGTTTATCGTCCAGCGCCGAGCCGGTTTTGAGGTCCGGCCGCTCGATTACGATGACATCGCCGCTGGAAACCGAACTTGTCGCAAGGAATTCGTTCAGATCGCGTGTCTCGCCGGCATTCGGTGCGCTGGATCCCGCCGGGAAATGTATCGTGTGGGTCAACTTCGTCTGCGATACCCGGATTGGGTTCGGCGCTTCGCTCGTGGGACCGGTTTCCATCGGCTTGGGCGCCGCGCAGCCTGTGACCTCAGCGACCGAAAGCAACACCAGAATCGCAACTATCCCGGTGTTGAGGCGTTCTGAGGGCACGGCGCGCATCACTGGCAAGTTCCTCATTGGAGATCGAACCCCACCGGGCCGATGAGGCCTTGGTGTGCAGTCACAGGAGAAGGCGGATTGCCCGGTGGAGATTGAGGCATATAATCAGCGCCGTTTAAAACGCGCTGCGCGTCTGTCGGCGCGATATAGCCGTCGGTCGGCGCCAGCAGGCGCTTATCGGACACAGGACGCACGATGTAGGGCGTTACTATCACGACCAGTTCCGATTCATTGCGTTCGAATTTGTCCGACCGGAACAGGGCGCCTATGACCGGGACGTTTCCCAACCCCGGAAATTTCTGGATATTCTGGGTAACGCTGTTTTGGAGCAATCCCGCGATAGCGAAGCTTTGGCCGCTCGCCAAATCGACGGTCGTTTGCGTGCGCCGCGTGGTCAAGGACGGGACCGTGATGCTGTCGAGGGTGATGGCGCCGACAGTCGACAACTCGCTGACCTCAGGCTTGACGACCAGGTTGATCCGACCGCTGTCAGTAATGGTGGCGATGAACGAGAGGCTGACGCCGAACTTCTTATAGTCGATCGTCGTGACATTCAGCCCCTGCGGCACCGGGATGGGAAACTCACCGCCGGCCAGAAAGCTGGCCTCGGCTCCTGAGATCGCCGTGAGGTTGGGTTCGGCCAAAACTGTAATCAGTCCCTCGCTATCGAGGGCATCGATCAGAACATTGAGATCGAGATTGTGGGTGACGAAGCTTCCGACAATATTGTCGGCGCCGTTCGATCCGGCAAGCGTTGCCGCTGATGCAATGGCGCTGGCAGAAGTCTGGCCGGCTGCAGGCACTATCGCACTACCGCTCTGCAATCCAAATGCAAAGTGACCGGGTCCGATCCCGGCACTTCCCCAATTAACGCCAAATTGTTTGATAACATCCCGCGAAACCTCGGCGATCCGGACGCGCAAATTAACCTGGTTCGGCGCGTCGACCTGCATCGTATTCAGCAGATGTTCCTGATCGGGGACAAAGCGCGCAGCGATCGCCTTGGCGCTTTCGCCATCGGCAGCCGATCCGACCTTGCCGGTTAGAACCAGAGTGTTGTTCGCAGTGCTGGTGCCGATGTCGCTATTCGGCAAAAGGCGCTTCAAATCCTGGCGGAGCTGGGTCTCGTCATAATGGACCGAGACATTCATGTTGGCCAGAATCTTGTCGTGTTCGTCCACTGCGAACAATGTTGTCTGCCCCGGCGATTTACCGACTACGTAGACCAGCGTCGGTGACTTGACCTCGACGTCTGCCACCTTGGGATCGGCTATAAAAACGCTGGATGCCTGATCGTCCAGGCGGATCAGGCTTCCCTTGCCAAGCTCAATGACGAGTTGACCAGTCGCCGGACCGACAACTTGTGCCCCGGCGAATGCGACAGATGATGTTGCTATATTGGCAAGCATAATCAACCAGACCATTGAAAGACTGGCGAAAAATCGTGTCATGGTTTGAGCGCTACTCCAGAAATCGGAGAAGCTATCATGACTTGACTTACATCGCTACCTCGCACTACGTCGACTCGGTGTTGAACATTCGCCGCAGCCTCAGCAAACAGCTGATGCGTGGCTTCATTGTCCCAGGTCGGGATGTTTGTGGCAGCTACATTTCCGTCTTTTCCATCGGCGAGGCTGCGCAAACTGAGCGACAGCAGCCCCAATTCGGAGGCGACCGCGACGAGTTCGGCCTGCTTGGGAGTCACCTCCAAGGTTGCGGTTTTCGGCACCGCGGCGACGTCCTTTTTGTCGTCGGAAATGCGCTGATCCATCGCCAGGACGCGCAGATCGGTGATAACCGTCTCGCTCATATGACGCGACGGAGCATCTTTCTGAGATGACTGGATCACCATACTCAAAATAAGATCGACGTGATCGCCGGGCGATACGAAACCGGCCATCCCGGTGCTGGGCGTTACATTGACTGTAACCGCGCGGGTGCCGGGAGTCAGAATTGCAGCCATGAAACCACGATCGCCTGCGTGAACCACACGGTCAGCCGTTATGGGTTCGCCGGCGCTCAGACGAGAGCGAGCGACCGCACCAGTGAAGTCTTCAGGCTTGCCTTTTCCCGCTACGATATAGCTGTCGGCGATACCGTCCTGCGGCCATTCCTGCCAGCGAAGCGAGTCAGCGGTCAAAAATGTGCCGACCGGAATCTCAGACTTGGCCACCAATACCTGGACACGCGGTGCAGCGGGCGTGGCTGCACCCGCCAGCTGGCCGGCTTCGCGGCCGGCCAGCTGAGCGTGGAGCCATTGCTGTGCAATGAATACGGTTGCCCCGGAGAGGGCGATTGCGAAAAAGAAGAAGATGAAGCGTCGCGACATGGGATGTCACCTTCAAAAACGTTGACCTACTGCAAAAGCGGCAGGTAGCGGGCAAGGACCGAAATTCCGCCGATCGCGATTGCAACACCGAACGGCATCGGCTGGCGTGCTGCGGTTTCACCTCCGGCGAGACTGAGCGCATCGGCAGAGGGCAGGGGCATCAGCCGCTTCAGAGGCGAAAGCATCAGGATCCCCAAAGCGGCGCCGCTCATGCAGGTCCCGACAGCGAAGGGGGACAGAAATGACGGGCCGACCCAGAGAGCCATGGCGCCCAAAAGCTTAACGTCGCCGCCGCCCATCCAGCCGCGTGCGAAGAAGAAGACTGCCATCGCGAAAACGCCCAGGCCGGTCAGTACACCGCCGGTCAAGAATGATATCGGCATGAAACAGGCGGCAAAGACGAAAGCGGCGACGATGATCAAGGATATACGATTTGGGATGAGGTAAAGGCGGAAATCGCTGACGGCAGCCCAAACCAGTGCGCAGGCAGTGACTGCGAGCGATACGGCGATTGGGGCGGTTGAAATCATCATCGAGCGAGGTTCCCAGAATTTCTCTTAGATTGGGCAGATTGAAAAATAGATTGGGCAGATTGAAAAAAAAGACATAATCAAATGAGCCGGTCGCACCGGGTAAGCTTGGCCTAGACCAAACCCACCAGTGCGACCCGCTTCACTTGACATTAAGCGGCGGCGGCGGTGCTGACGTTGACGGCAGCATTGCCGAACAGGGT
>PLTD01000073.1 GCA_003165335.1 Rhodospirillales bacterium
TGCTGAAGGGTTGGGGCTGTCCCGAGGTGCAGGGCTTTTACTTCGCGGCTCCCCTCATGGTGGAAGACGTCACGCTTTTGATGCGCGCGGGTGGCATTCTCCAGCCAGGCGCTGGATCGATCCAATCAAAGTAGGATGTTGTCACGTTAAGGCTATACACGCGTTATCACTAGGCCAACGCGTGATCCAAGTGCTTATTCCGAATAAGCCTGCGGGCCGTCAAATTCCTACCCGCCGCTGCAGCAGGAGCACCAGCGCGCCGAGGCCTGCCTCCACCACCGGCAGTGAGACTGGCTCCGGCGCGGGGTGCGTCCAGAAACTCGAACGTCACATTCCTATTGCTGAGGTTTTCGCCGGCCAGCAGAGTCGTGTTAGCGGCGTAATACAAATCGCTTACGGTGTGGGTCGGGTAAGAACCGTCGTCGGCTCTCACGGCGCCACCACAACCGTAAGTGTCAGCTGAGGGCTGCATTGCCACTTGCACTTAGCTCTGGGCTATCTCAGCCTGGTGCAGTTTGAGGTACAACACGCCCCGAGGCGGAGCCTAGCGGCTTAGGCGCCTTGGCCAAGATTTGGCGAACCTGACGGTCTCCTAACGCCGACGAGATGCGTAGTTTCCGAACCTGCTTTCGTGCAGCGGTGACGCGTAGGTTCCGACTGTCGGAGTGACGCCAATTACCCCGCACCTGTGTCTCACGGTCGGAGTGTATCGGCCGGCCAATGCCGGCGTTGCTTCCATTCGCACCTGGCGGCGCAAGGAGTTGTCTCATGGAACTTGCTGATTACCCGCCGCTCACGTCTACGGCGGCCGTGCTGAAAGCCGCCGCCGAGCCGTTACCATCGCTGGATGACCCCGCCTTTGGCGCGGTCTTCGATCGGTTTGCGCAATCACGCGTCGTATTGCTTGGGGAGGCTTCGCACGGCACCTCGGAATTTTACCGCGCCCGCGCTTCGATCACGCGTCGCCTGATCGAGCGACATGGCTTTACGATTGTGGCAGTGGAGGCCGACTGGCCGGATGCCGCAGCGATTGATCGCTACGTGCGACACAGCCCGCACCAGCCGATGAGTTCAACGCCATTCACCCGCTTCCCGACTTGGATGTGGCGCAACACGGATGTGGATACCTTCATAGCCTTTCTGCGGGACCACAACGCGACGAAGTCTCCAGAGGAGAAAGTGGGGTTTTATGGCCTCGACCTCTACAACATGACGGCTTCGATCGCTGCCGTCCTCGCCTATCTCGATCGCGTCGATCCCAAGGCCGCGGAAGTGGCGCGAGAGCATTATGCCTGCCTGTCGCCCTGGTCGCGGGAGCCGGCAGCCTATGGACAGGCATCGCTCACCGAAGGTTACGCACTGTGCGAGATCCCGGTAACCCGCATTCTCGTCGATCTTCTCAAGAAGGAACTGCAATACGCACAACAGGACAGTGCGCAATTTTTTGACGCGGCGCAGAACGCCCGTCTGGTGGCCGATGCAGAAAGCTACTACCGGGCGATGTATTTCGGCTCCCACGAATCCTGGAATCAGCGCGACCAGCACATGTTCAAAACGCTCCAGAACATCCTGGCTCAGCCAGGTCCAACTAGGAAAGCCGTCGTCTGGGCGCACAATTCCCACATCGGAGATGCACGCGCCACCGATATGGGCCAGGAGCGCGGCGAGCTGAATATAGGCCAGTTGTGTCGTGAGGCTTATGGACGGGATGCCGCCCTAATCGGTTTCGGCACCCACACAGGTACCGTTGCGGCGGCCTCCGACTGGGACGGGCCGATGGAGATGAAGACCGTTAGGCCATCCAATCCAGACAGCTATGAGGCCTTGTGCCACCATGTCGATGTCGAACGCTTCCTCCTCGACCTGCGGCCGGGTCGGCATAACGATCTTCGTCGCGTCATGGCCCAGCCGCGGCTTGAACGCTACATCGGTGTCATCTACCGACCCGAGACGGAGCGCTGGAGCCATTACGGCTTCGCGACTCTTCCAGACCAATACGACGCCTTCGCATGGTTCGATGAGACTCATGGGGTGACACCTTTACCGACAACGGTCACTGCCGGTGAGGACGAAACGTATCCCTTCGGGCTTTGATGGGTAACCTCCGTCGCCACCGACCTCCGGCGATTGGCGAATACCGGAATCGCTGACTAAGTTTGCCCTGAATTTTTTGTGCCGCCTTTTGTATCCTTGAACGCGCTAAAGGCCGCTTATCCCGCCTTTAGCGCTCCGGGAAACACTATAACTAACTGATATTATTTATGTATTTCCGTTGACCGCGCCTCACCTCAAGCCCAAGTCAGATACGCGACCGGGATTTCTGAGGCGAGGGTCGATGATGATCGAAGATAAGGAAAGTGGACGGCGGGGTGTCGCCAGCAGCCAACGACAACGGTGATGGCGGGGTATCACCTCGGATCGATGAGGCGGTATTGCGGATCGCCCGCTTGATCGGCCGGCATATGGCGCGTGAAAAGTTGGAGCAGCTCAGAGCCGCCAACGACAATCGTTCACCGAAGTAACTCAATAACCAAAATGGAGACGATCCGTGACTAGGCTGGCCACATGCGACGATCGCGTGGTGATTTACGCCCGATATTCCTCCGACCTTCAACGAGAAGCCTCCATTGAGGACCAAATCCGACTGTGCAGGGAAAGGGTCTCGCAAATGGGCGGAACCGTGACAGGCATCTATACCGATGCAGCCATATCGGGGTCGCGCTTGACCAATCGCCCAGGAATAATGTCGCTCTTGGCTAGCGCCCGCAGCCGCCCACTTCCATTCGATACCGTTGTTACGGAAGCACTAGATCGCCTGTCCCGCGATCAGGAAGATATAGCTGGCATATTCAAGCGTCTTAGCCATTTGAACATCCGAATTCACACTCTTGCCGAGGGCGAGATTACGGAAGCTCCACATAGGGCTCAAAGGCACGATGAACGCGTTATTCCTGAAAGACCTCGCAGCGAAAGTACGTGGAGGCCAAAGGGCCGGGCGGAGGCGCATCGGGCCGCTGGAGGGTTATCATACGGGTATCGGCTTGTTCGTGAGATCGGCGCGGATGCGAGATCGAGTGAGGAGTGAGAGAACCTGATCCCGCACAGGTCGCAATAATCCGCCGCATTTTCGATGAGTATGTCGCGGGCCGAAGCGCCCGAGCTATCGCTGCGGACCTTAACCGCGAAATGATTCCCAGTCCGCGTGGAGGTGTATGGAATGCGAGCACGATAAACAGCCACCCTCAGCGGCTACACGGGATTCTGCAAAACCCTTTGTAATCGGGGCGAATGATCTATGGCCGGTTGACGTACCGACGCAATCCGGAAACCGGTGCACGGGAATTGCACCTAGTGGCTCCAGAAAAATGGGTGCATATCGACATGCCCGAATGGAGAATTGTACCGGCTTACATATGGGACGCCCCACAGGAAATCCGCTCTCGGCATCTTTCCCGCAAACCTCATCTAGCACGACGGCCCAAGCACCTGCTGAGCGGGCATATCAGCTGCGGAATTTGTGGCGGCGCTTATACAATGAGATCGAGTGATCGACTGGGATGCGTCGCACACAAAGAGAATGGCACATGCAGGAACAACCGAACTGTTTTACTGATTGAGCTTGAACGCAGAGTGCTGACCGGCCTAAAGGCCGACCTTCTTAGTCCCGAGGCATTTGCCGAATTTGCAGACGAATACCGCACGACACTTCGTCGGCTTCGCTCGCAGGAGCAAGACCAGCGAATCGCACTGGCGCGGAAACTCGAAACCGTAACGACTCGAATTACGCGAGTAGTCGATGCTATCGCCGATGGGGGGCCTTTGGCTTCGTTGCGCGCTAAGCTCAACGAATTGGAGCTTGAACGAGCGCACCTGGAGAGCGAGCAATTGCAACTCGGCAACCTCGCCAGCGTACCCGACATCCACCCAAACCTGCCCGAGCTTTATAAGCCGGGTGTCTTTGAGCTTGAGCGCGTGCTGCGGGAAAACGAGGATGAAAGAACGAGCGCAGCCAACGTTCTTCGCTCGCTCATCCGACGCATTGTAGTTCACCCCGGCGGGAGCCGGGGAGAAACGAAAATCTCGGTTCAGGGAAGCCTCACCGATATTTTGGAATTCGCGAACTCCGCAGCTGGCACCACCCTCGTACATCGAAGTGTAGGAATGGTGGTGCCCGGGGGCGGATTTGAACCACCGACACGGCGATTTTCAGTCGCCTGCTCTACCAACTGAGCTACCCGGGCTCGCGCGCTGCGAGCGGCGGGTATAGGCAAAAGCGGGACGCATGTCCAGCCACCCCTAATGGATCGTTTCGTCGCCTTCGCCGTCGTCGATATTGACCATTTCCGGGTCGATCGGTTCGGGAACCACATAGCTTTCGTTGAACCAGCGGCCCAGATCGACATCGGCGCAACGCTTTGAACAAAAGGGACGAAAATCGGCTTCCTGCGGGCGTCCGCAGATCGGACATTTTTTTACAGGGGGCATCAGGTGTCGAACTCCAAACCGGGGCCGCGGCGCTCTCGGGTCATTTCAACCAGGCCGAACGCCGACATCGGCAATATATGGGTCTGAGCCGAATCGTCCGCCACCGCGGCTTTCAGCACATCGACCGTCCGATCTCTGTCGCGCGGACGCGGCAGAGAGATGAAATCGATCACGATAATTCCTCCGATATGGCGCAACCGCAACTGACGCGCAATCTCCGCCGCCGCGGCCAGATTGACACTCGCGATATCGCTCTCCGCCCCGGCATTGACGTCAATCGCGGTCAGAGCCTCTGTATGGTCAATGCTGAGCGACCCGCCGCCCGGCAATACGACTTGCCTGTCCGCGAGGGCAGCAATTTCATTGTCCAAATCGTGAAGATCGAACAGGCCGGATTCGGCATTCTCGATCCGTGCCGTGAGGCTGGGTGCATAATTGTGGCACCAGCGTTCGGCGCTTCGCCGTGCAGCCAACCCTGCAGCCATGATCCGATCGGGTGCAGCCACCGCGCTATCGCAAGCCAGCCGTCGAAACGCATCCGGGCCGGACAGATTTGGCGCCTCCATGCGCACGGCGTCTCCTTCTTCAGCCAATGAAGCGATCTCGGCTTCTAGATCGGTGCGCTCCAGGCTTGCAGCATTCCGCCTCACAATCCAGCCGCCGGCCTTCCCATCGAGCAAGGCCTCCAGAGACGCACGCAGTTCGATACCGGCATCGAGTCGACGCGAAATGCTGACACCGGATTCGAATGGCAGATGAACAACGCCGCGCCCGCTCAGAGAAACATTCCTCGTCGCCACACCAAGCTTACCACCGCGTGACGCTCGGGCGATCTGAACAGTCAGCGTGTCGCCGGACTCGGGCAGGGTCTTCGTCCGTCCGGCCTCTAACAGCATTTGGCTCTCGTCAAACAATCTGACGAATGTACCCAGCCCCTTTACCGTGCGAACGATTTTTGCGGACTGGATGCTACCGACGGGATTGGGATGTGCGCTCCGATCGATTTCGATCGCTTGCAGTCGCCGGTTATCAAGCAGCGCGGCGCGAAGCCCCTTTCCGTCCGATTCGACCAGGAACAGCCTGTCGCTCATCCCCCGGTCCGGCCTGCCCATCCGATGCCGGTGAGCAGTTGGTGGACGTCATAAAGCGAAAGTCCCACCACATTGCTGTAGGAGCCCGATATATAGCGGATATAGCTGGCGGCCCGCCCCTGGATCGCATAACCGCCCGCCTTGCCCCGCCATTCATCCGAGGCCAGGTAAGTCCGCGTTTCGGTCGGGCTTAATCTTTTGAAGATAACCGTACTCTCGACCAGCCGCGTCAGCAGCCGCCCGTCGGGGGCAATCAGCGCGATACCACCCAGCACCCTGTGCCTTCGCCCCGATATGAGGTTAAGGCATCGCGCAGCAGTCGCTTCGTCCTCCGCCTTCGGCAATATCCTGCGGCCGCAGGCAACGACGGTATCGGCTGCCAGAATTACAGCACCCGGGTGGCGCAGAGCCACGGCCTGCGCTTTTTCCACGGCAACGCGTACTGCGTGCTTGTCTGGAATTTCCGCTTTCAGCGGTGTTTCGTCGATCTCAGCCGGATCGACATGGTTCGGCTCAATCCCCGCCTGCCTGAGAAGGTCGAGGCGGCGCGGCGACGCCGATGCGAGAATCAGTTCTGCGGACACGGTTCCGGCTCACTCACAAAATTAGGCGCGGAACGGCGAAAGCTTATTTGAAGCGGAAAGTAATCCGACCCTTGGTCAGATCGTAAGGCGTCATTTCGACATTGACCTTATCGCCGGCCAACACGCGAATACGGTTCTTCCGCATCTTGCCTGAAGTATGCGCCAATATCTCATGGTCATTGTCTAGCTTGACGCGAAACATCGCGTTCGGCAGCAACTCAGCGACAGTGCCGCTAAATTCAATTAAATCTTCCTTAGCCATTTACCCTATACCAAAGTTGCAATTAAACATTTGATTGCGCTGCGAGACCGATGTGGTCAAGGCATTTTCCCCGATTCCGCTGAAAAACGGGAAGAGATGCGTGTTTCCAGCGCCGTTCTGATCTGCCGGTAGGCCTCCAGCCGGGCGTCGCGATTGCCTTCCGATGCGGTCGGATCGTCGATTTCCCAATGCTCCACAATGAGGCCCGTCGGCGGCGGGTCGAAGGCAGCCGCTGCTTCGCTCGACAGCGATATCACCAGATCCACATCGCCCAGAGCCACATCGGCCAACGTATGGCTACGATGCTGGCTCACATCGACACCGACTTCCGCCATCACTGCCGCCGCGATGGGATCGACCGGATCGCTGAACAAGCCTGCGGAACTGACCCGCCCTGAATCGCCGCGCCGATGCGCCAATAACCCCTCGGCCATCGGCGAGCGAACCGCATTGCGCGTGCAGACGAACAACACCCGCGGCAGCGGCGCCGCCGGCATCGTGCTGGACCCGACAGTGCGCAGAACATAGATCAGCGTGAACAGCCGCCGGGCGGTGTCCCGATCGATCACGACCTTGCCTTCCAGCCGTTCGATTAACAGATCGGCGCCTTCGTTATGGACCGCGCGCCGTCCCATATCGATCGCTTCGACCTGGGTCAGACTCTGGCTCTGCATCGCCGCATAATAGCTTTCGCAGACGATGGAATAATCGCGGATCACCCGTCGAAACGGCGACATCGACAGGCCGAAAATGATCAGCGGCTTGCCGTCGTGCCCACGAATATCCAGCATCAAGCGGTTGTCGATGACGCCCAGATGCAGATCGTAGGGTCCCGCCTTGTGGCCGACCGGCGCAAAGCTGTTCTGCTCCAGTAGGTCATAGACCGCGATCGCGCGCTCATGCTCGATTTCGGTATTGCGCTTCTCAACACTGCGCGTGTCGAAATGGATCGCGCCAATGCGTTCGGAGTCCTCGCTCATCTCAATTCTTTCCCAACCGCACTGCGACCGACCGGGCATGGGCCCCAAGTCCTTCGGCGCCGGCCAGAGTTAAAGCCGCGGGACCGATCGCCGCGACACCTGCGGGGGTGCAGTCGATCAATGTTGTCCGCTTCATGAAATCCAGCACGCCCAGACCCGAGGCATAGCGCGCCGCGCCTGAGGTCGGCAGCACATGGTTGGGTCCGGCGACATAATCCCCCACCGCCTCCGGCGAATGGCGACCGAGGAAGATCGCCCCGGCGTTGCGTACCTTGTCTGCCAGACCGTGAGGATCGGACACCGCGAGCTCCAAATGTTCCGGCGCAATCCGGTCGATGATAGGGATCGCAGCATCGAAATTCGGCACGGTGATGATCGCACCGTGATCGCGCCAACTGGCCGCGGCTATGTCCCGCCGCGGCAGGTCTACCAATGCCTGCTCGACAGCCCCGGCTACCCGCTCGGCAAATTCGGCATCGTTCGTGATCAGCACGCTGCGAGCCGCCGGATCGTGTTCCGCCTGGCTCAGCAGGTCGATTGCGATCCAGTCCGGATTGGACAGGGCATCGGAAACGACGAGTATCTCCGAGGGGCCCGCGACGCTGTCGATCCCGACTTTGCCGAACACCATGCGCTTGGCGGTCGCCACATAGGCATTCCCGGGGCCGACGATGACATCGACCGGCTTTATCGTCTGCGTGCCATAGGCCAGGGCGGCGATCGCCTGGGCGCCGCCCACACGATAGATTTCATCCACTCCGGCGCGCTTGGCCGCAGCCAAAACGGCGGGCGCCAGCTTGCCGTCCGGGGTGGGTACGACCATGACCAGACGCGGCACACCCGCCACCTTGCCCGGAATTGCGTTCATCAGGACCGAACTGGGATAGGCCGCCAGCCCGCCGGGGACATAGAGCCCCGCCGCAGCCACCGAGGTCCAGCGCAGACCCAGCCGATTGCCGACCCCATCCTCATAGGAATATCCCTGCGGCGCCTGCCTCCGGTGAAAATCTTCGATCCGGCTTGCCGCGAAATCGATCGCCGCCAGAAGATCCGGCGGGCAGGCTCGAACGGCGGCCTCGATCTCATCGGCGCCGATGCGCAGACCCTCGGCGGTTATGCTCAGCCTGTCGAAACGCCGAGTATAGTCAATGAGCGCGGCGTCGCCCTCGGCGGCGACCCGCGCGATGATATGTGCCACGGTGGCATCCACCCGCTCCTCGTCGTCGCGACCGATATCCAGATAGGATTGGAAACGACTCTCGAATTCGGCCGCTGATGCATCGAGCCTAAGCGGCACCGCAAGCCTCCCGGAAGCGGTCGACCCAATAGCCGATCTCTTCGGACCGGGTCTTCAGCGCCGTTCGGTTGACGATCAGCCGCGATGTGACGTCGGCGATATGTTCGATCTCGACCAGATCGTTGGCTTTCAGGGTCGCTCCGCTTGAAACCAAATCGACTATCCGGTCGCACAGGCCAAGCGACGGCGCCAGTTCCATTGCGCCGTTCAGTTTGATGCATTCGGCCTGCACGCCGCGCTCGGCGAAATGCTTGCGGGTGAGTTCGGGATACTTGGTCGCCACACGCACATGGCTCCAGCGGGACGGATCGTCGGTCTTGCTGAAATCGACATGCTCTGCCACCGAAATGCGGCAATGTCCGATGCCCAGGTCCAGCGGCGAATAGACCTCCGGATAATCGAATTCCATCAGCACATCGCTGCCCGCCACGCCCAGATGCGCCGCACCGAATGCGACGAAGGTCGGTACGTCGAAGGACCGCACGCGGATGATGTCGAACCCCGGCACGTTCGTGGCAAAGCGCAGGTCACGCGAATTTTCGTCGTCGAAAGACGCAGAGGGTCTGACGCCGATCCGCTCCAGCAACGGGCGCAATTCTTTCAATATGCGTCCCTTCGGGACGGCCAGAATGATCTGTTCGTCGAAAGCCGGGGCTTCGTTAGTCACAATGTGATATTTCCGTGCTCGGGCTTTGTCTTCGTCGGCCAGCATTCGCCGAAGTCCTCGATCCTGAGATCGAGTTCGGCCACCGGCAGCTTGACGGCGGCATCGCCGCCGAAGGTAAGTGTTACAGCATTTTCATCGAAGGTCAGAGTCAGCAGTGGCATGGTCCGGCTGCGTTCCTTCAGACTAAATCCGCGATATTTGGGCATATCGACGCCGTTGATCGTCACCGCGCAGCTAACACGCTCGAATACATCCTCTGGCGTTGCGCTCAGCGCCAGTTCCCAGCGGAAACGGCAAACCGCCAGCACAAACATCCGCTGTTCGGGCAGATACGCCATCTCCGAGACATTGACGATCGCGTCCTGCAGAAAGGCGGCAAGGACAGCCAAATCCTGGCTGTCGACCGCACGCAGCTTCAGCGGCCCTGCCTCATTCTCTGGCAAGTCATCCGCCATTCAGTCGGATTCCCGCGCGCGTTTGATGTCGGCGCCGCATGCAGCCAATTTCTCCTCCAGCCGCTCATAACCTCGGTCCAGATGATACACTCTACTGATCGTTGTTTCACCTTCCGCCGCCAGCGCCGCGACCACCAGCGAAACCGATGCGCGCAAGTCGGTCGCCATCACGGGCGCACCACGTAGGCGATCGACACCCCGCACCAACGCCGAACCGTGATGCACGGTGATGTTCGCGCCCATGCGCGCCAGTTCCGGCACATGCATGAAGCGATTTTCGAAGATCGTCTCGGTGATCATCGCCGCGCCCTCGGCCACGGTCATCAACGACATCGCCTGTGCCTGCAGGTCGGTCGGAAATCCCGGGAAGGGCTCGGTCATGATATCGACCCCTTTTATGTGCCCGTTCATCCGAGAGATCATCAATCCTTCCGATGTTTCGGTCACATCGACTCCGGCGCGTCCCAGTGTCTCGGCCAAGGACGAAATATGGTCGAGCCGCGCACCGATGAGTTCGACGCGCCCGCCGGTCACGGCGACGGCAATGGCATAGGTTCCGGTCTCGATCCGATCGGGAATGATGCGATAGCTGGCGCCGTGCAGCGACGGCTTGCCGTGAATCGTGATGATATTGGTCCCCGCCCCCTCGACATCGGCGCCCATGGCGTTAAGGCAGTTCGCCAGATCGACGACTTCCGGCTCGGCGGCCGCATTGATGAGTTGAGTCTCGCCCTTGGCCAGCGTCGCGGCCATCATCAAATTCTCCGTCGCTCCGACAGATACCTTCGGGAACACGATCTTTGCACCGTGCAGACCGCCGGGCGCCTTGGCGTTGATATAGCCGCCATCCAGATCGATCTCCGCGCCCATCTGCTCCAGCCCATGGCAATGGAGGTCGACAGGCCTCGCGCCGATGGCGCACCCCCCCGGTAGAGATACCTTCGCTTCGCGGCAACGCGCCAAAAGCGGGCCAAGCACAAAGACGCTGGCCCGCATTTTGCGGACCAGGTCATAAGGTGCCGTCGTATCGCTGATTTCGCGCGCCGTAAGTTCCAGCACATGACCGCCGTGCGGATCGTTGACCCGCGCGCCGACGCCGATCTCGACCCCCATCGGCCGCAGCAGATTGGCCATGGTCGTGATATCGGCCAGATGCGGAACATTGGACAGCGCCAGAGTCTGGTCGGTCAAAATGCTGGCGGCCATGATCGGCAAAGCCGCATTCTTTGCGCCGCTGATCGGAATGACGCCTGAAAGAGACTTACCGCCCCTGATGATTATCTTGTCCAACAGTTCATCCTTGAAATACGGCTCGGGCCGGACATGATCGGGCCAAAATTACGTCGTAAGAATGGCAACTACAGTATGACCGCGCACCAGCGCCGCTTGTAGACCAGCCGACCCGCCGCCTCAAGCTTTGCCGGGCTTTTTCGCCTCGGGATCATCGGCGGCGTCGGTTCGCCCGCGCGCCTGCACCTTGCGGCGCATCAAATTGGCCCGCAGCGCCTCCGCCCGCTCCGCCTCCCGCGGGATTGGCCGGGCTCGCGCAGCCGGTTTCCTCGAACCAGACTTATTCGCATCGTCGCTCATGGCAAATGACGCTACACCGATTCGCCATATGTACGAACCGATAGCTCGGATCAGCCCGTGGACGACGCTTTTTCCGACCACATGGCTTGAATTTGCTCCAAAGACTTCCGCTTGGTCTCAGGCACGATGCGATAAACCCAGACCCAACCGGCGGCGCAGAACATCGCAAATAGGAAGAAGGTCAGCGAACTTCCGATACCCTCGACCAGCGACAGGAAGAACTGGCTCACCAAATAGGCCGAGCCCCAGTTGACCGCAGTGGCCAGAGCCACTCCCCGGCCGCGGATGCGAGCCGGAAACACTTCGTTGATCACAGTCCAAACCACTGGGCCCAGCGAAAAGGCGAAGCTGATGATGAAGACCACCAAAGCAACGACCGTCACGATCCCTGCCGTCGTCGGCCCGGTTGCCGACACCACGGCGCCGGAAGGTGCGATAAATTGAAAGGCCACACCGACTGCCGTGAGGCTTACCCCCATCCCGATGAGCCCGGTCAGCAACAGCTTGCGCCGACCCATATTGTCAATGAAGGCGATGGCGATCAGCGTCGCCAGCACATTGACGCCACCGATCGCCCAGGTCGTGACCGCCGCCCGCGCAGCCTCTGTCGCAAAGCCGGCCGAGGCGAATATCTGATTGGCGTAATAGATGATGGCGTTGATGCCGGTAATCTGCTGGAAAATCGCGAGCCCGACTGCCACCACCAACGGCCGTCGCCACTCTTTGGCGAATATCTCGCTCCAGGGTGCGGCCTGTTCCTCCTCGTGCAAAGCCGAATGGATGGCGTCAAGCTGCCGCTCGACGTCGATCTGCGGATATATCTTGCGAATGTCGACAGCTGCTTCGGCGCGACGATTTTTGGTCATCAGCCACCGCGGTGATTCCGGCGCGACGAGGGCGATCACGAACAAGGCCAATCCCGGCACTGCGGCTGCCCCGAGCATCAGCCGCCAGCTCTCGCTTGCCGACAGCTGGGCGTTGACCAGATAGGCCAGGAATATCCCTGCAGTTATCGCAAGCTGATAACTGGAAATGAACCGGCCGCGAAAATTCGCCGGCGATAACTCGGATGCATAGAGCGGAGCCGCGACCGCGGCTACACCGACCGCTACACCGACGACAAACCGCCCTACGACTAAAATCCCGGCATCGGGTGCCAGCCACTGCACCAGGGAACCCAAAGCGAATAGAGCTCCGGCAATCAGCAATGTCCGTTTGCGCCCGATCCGGTCGCCCATCGCGCCACCGGCAAGCGATCCGACCAAAGCGCCCAGCGTGACCCAACTCGTCACCACCTGAACCATGAATACGCTCAGCGAAAACGTATCCTTAATCCCCGCCAAGGCTCCGGAGATCACGCCCTGATCGTACCCGAATAACCCACCGGCGAAGATCACGACGGCCAGCACCACGACGAGCCAGCGAGTCATCCTGTCCGCGGACGCGGCCGCGGCCGCCGTGTCGGGTCTCACTTCGATTCTTTTCGCCATTCCCGTCCATTTGGTTATCGTCGGCTCAGGGCGCCCTGCAGCCCGGATTCAGTCGTTGATCGCCTGATAGACAAGTGTTCGGAAGTCGCGCTGGATGCGGGGAGACGTCTCTCCATAGGCTGTCTGGATCATCAGGATCGCGGTCATGTCCTCCTTAGGATCATTGAACCACAAGGTGCCATATGCGCCGTTCCAACCATATTGACCCACTGAACAGGGCTCACCGCGCTTGGCGACATTATCGACCACCGAGACACCCAGCCCATAACCCTGCCCGGCCCAAAAATCCTTGTCGTAGAAGAAAGGCATCTTTCGCTGGTCCGGTGTCAGGAAATCAGAGGTCATCAACTCCACTGTCTTGCGCGAGAGAATGCGCGTTTCACCGATAGCGCCGCCCTGCAGCAGCATGCGACCGAACTTGAGATAATCCTCAGCGGTCGAAACAAGTCCACCGGCGCCTGACGGCACTTTGGGCGGAATAGCGAACGTGGATTTTACTGCCGGGTCAGCGATCCCGCGCTTTCCGGTTTTGGAGTCCCATTCATAGGCGACAGCCAAACGCGTCAGCTTTGCCTCTGGCACCCAGAACGCAGAATCTACCATCCCTAGCGGCCCGAACAGTCGTGACTGCAGGAAATCGGAAAAGCTGCTCCCCGATGCGCGTGCAACAAGGGCCGCCAAAACATCCATGCTATAGCCGTAGATGAAGCGCTCGCCCGGCGGATAAATCAGTGGCACCTGTCCCAGTTTCTTTAGCCAGTCATCGACATCGTTGGCCGAGTTCAGCGCAGCCAACCTGGCCGCTATGGCTGGGCTTGGAGCGTCGAAATGACTGGCGATGCCCGGCCGTTGAGTCAGCAAATCGCCCACCGTTATCGGGCGAGGCGACGGATAGGTGTCGTCAAGCGACCCGGCCGGGTTCCTCATCACCTTGCGGTCTGCCAATTCCGGCAACCAACGATCGATCGGGTCTTCGAGCCGGAATTTACCTTCCTCGAGAAGAATCAGAGTTGCGACCGAAGTAACCGGCTTTGACATGGATGCGATTCGAAAAATCGTATCGCGCTTCAGCGGAATCTTATTTTCCTGATCCTGCCAGGCGACCACATCCAGATGCGCGATCGCGCCATGCCGATGGATCAGGGTGATAAAGCCGCCGATCTCACCCTTGTCAATATAGGTGCTGAGTCCACCGGTCAGCTCCTTGAACCGAGCTGACGAAAACCCGCCTGCCTTTGGATTGTCTGCGGCAGGGCTGGTGACAGGCAAATCGGCTGCCTGTCCCAAGCCTGTGGGCAAACTATTGGCGCTGACCATCGCACCACCGGCCATCATGGTTTGCAACAAGCGACGGCGAGCCATGGGGGACTTGCCCACACAGTCGATACCCCCGGACTCAGCCATCGCTTTCCCCCAGCCTCATTTCGCTCCGGCGAACTTCTATCGGTTCGTCCGGTTTCGCATCTGACTATGCTGCGGCGGCCTTAATCCTCCTAGAAGAATAAGGGTCATGTGTCGTCCAAGATGTGATCAGCGCTGCGCCATAGCCTCCGCCCGATGCGGCAGCACCCAATTCGGACGAACGAAATGGCAGGTATAGCCATTGGGGAAGCGCTCCAGATAATCCTGATGCTCGGGCTCTGCCTGCCAAAAGTCGCCTGCCGGCGCCAGCTCGGTGACCACCTTGCCCGGCCAAAGACCCGAGGCGTCGACATCAGCAATCGTATCGATGGCGACCCGCTTCTGCTCATCGTTCGTGTAATAAATACCCGAGCGATAGCTCATACCGCGGTCGTTGCCCTGGCGGTTCGGCGTGGTCGGATCGTGAATCTGGAAGAAAAACTCGAGCAACCTGCGAAAGCTGATCTTGTTCGGATCAAAAACTATCTCGATCGCCTCGGCATGAGTGCCGTGGTTGCGGTAGGTCGCGTTCGGCACATCGCCGCCCGAATATCCGACCCGGGTGGAAATCACCCCGTGATAGCGCCGGATCAAGTCCTGCATGCCCCAAAAGCAGCCTCCGGCGAGGATTGCGCGCTCGGTCGTTGCGGTCATGTGCTTGCTCCTTTTCCTATTCGTCGATTGGCCTGGACCGATACCGAAACTGGCGTCGATACCCGACTGTTGCAATAGTCACTGAGTTCGTCGCGCTCTCCGAAGGGTTACATCGCAAGCGGAGTGTCCGGTCGGCTTGTCACCGGCCCCAGCCTTCGCTATACCGCGCCTTCCCGTTCGCTGCCGTAGCTCAGTGGTAGAGNNAGTTCAATCCTGTCCGGCAGCACCATTTCCTCACATCGCTGAGATGCCGCCGTCGATCCGCAGTTCGGTGCCGGTGACGAATCGCGCCTCGTCCGAGCACAAATAGACCGCCGCATAGGCAACATCGTCAGGCTTACCGATTCGCCCGATCGGGACCTGGCGGGCGAATTTCGCCACGATGTCGCTGCGCTCCCGCCCCACGGCAAAACCGTCAAGCAGCGGCGTGTCAATAAAGCTCGGCAAAACCGAATTGCAGGTCACCTTATATCCCGACCGGGCGCAATGAAGTGCGACCGACTTTCCCAAATGACGGACCGCCGCCTTTGCCGAATTATAGGGCGCCATGTTCCCCGCAGCGATCACCGCCGAGATCGACGCAACATTGAGGATCGCGCCGCTACCAGCCTCTTTGGTCGTGCGCGCGATGAGGGGCAGCGCTGTCTTGCAGCCGAGGAACACGCCGTCCAGATCGACGGCATGGGTGCGTCGCCAATCCTCAAGCGAAGTGTCCTCGATGGTCCCGGGAACACAAATTCCGGCATTGTTGACCAGAATATGCAGCCCGCCGAACAGTCTTTCAGCCTCATCGACAGCCGCACGCCAGTCCTCCGGATTGGTGACGTCATGCTCGATCGCGGCAGCAGCCGCACCCAATATTATAGCCCCACGGGCTGCTGTCGCGGCGTCGATATCACTCAGCAGAACACGGGCGCCTTCGCGCACGAACAGGGCGGCTATCGCCGCGCCAAGACCGGACCCTGCCCCCGTAACCAAGGCGATCTTCCCTGCCAGCCGTCCTTCCGCCATTCTGCGGCTCCCCTCGAAATTGAAAATGTCACCATTTCGCTCGACTCACGGCGACAGAACATAGGATAACCTATCCCTTCAACGACCGGGAATTCGGCGGCGATTTTAGGATACTCGGGAAGCAATGGCTCTTACCAAAGATCAAGGTCAGGCTCCGCGCCTGGTTGAAGCGCTCAAATCCTTATTCCGCTCGCACGGATTGCGGCACGCGGATATCGCAGCCGCGCTCGGCACAAGCCGCACGACGCTTAAGCGCCGTCTGGCTGGACACGGCCTGACGATCGAGCTGTTGGAGTCGCTTTGCGCCCTGGTCGACATCAGCCTCGGTGAGTTGTTCGAGCTGGCGACGCTGAACGACGACAAGCGGCTGAAGCGGCTGACGCTTGATCAGGAAAACACGCTGCACGGCGATGTCAGGCTCGGGTTTGTGTTTACCCGGTTACGCGAAGGCTGGTCTTCCCAGGAAATTCAGCGCGAATGCCGGATCGGCGAGGCCCGCCTGGTCGGCTATCTCGTCAAGCTCGAAAAACTTGGCCTTATCGATCTTCTGCCGGGAAACCGGGTCCGGCTGCGGACGGCGCGCGACATCGATTGGCGCAAGCACGGACCGATGTGGCACTCGGTCGACAAATATCTGGCCGATATCTTTAATATGACCGATTCCGACGATGCGGAGCTCTCGCGCCGGGTCGCCGTCGTCAAACTCACGCCAACCTCGATCGCGCAGTTGGACGACATGTTCCACCACCTGCAAAACGAAATCCGACGCTTGGCCCATAACGACCGCACCGCCTCCCCTGAGGACAAGCTGTGGTATGCGGTCTTGCTCGGCGCGCGCCCCTTCGAAATGAACCTGGATTCGGACGCCGACATTCCGTGGTGGCGCAAGGGAACGCATCCAGAGGATGCCACCCGCCGCAATGGACCCAAGCAGGTGATCGAGTTCCGCGCCAAATCATGACCGAAACGAACAGCGAAGGCCAGAACGCGGCCCCTATCGGGACCGTCGCCGGGACCTTCAGGATTTTTCACCGGCCACCGACAGTTAAAAGCTGCGGATCGCAGCGGTTCATCGCATGGTGCCGCGCGATTCGAACGATAGGAGACTATTGATGCCCATCCCCAAGCTGATCTCAGCCGATTCACATGTGATCGAGCCGCCGGATATCTGGACAAGCCGCTTGCCGGAGAAATTCCGCGACCGCGCTCCCAAGCAGGTACGCTCAGAACAGGGTGACCAGTGGCAATTTCCAAGCTCGCCGCCCTGGCCTTACGGTCTGAACCAGTGCGGCGGTCTGCCGCCCGAGAAATACAGCGTCTGGATCAAATGGGAGGATGTCCGACCGGAGGCTAATCAGATCCCGGCCCGCACAGCCGGCCAAGAAGGCGCGGGCGTAGTGGCCGAGGTCATGTATCCCTCGCCGCGCATCGTCATAGCGATCCATAACGAGGATAAGGACCCGGAATATCACCTGGCCCTGATCCGCGCCTATAACGACTGGCTGTCTGACTATTGCTCTGTCGATCCCGACCGTTTCATCGGTCTGGCGCTTGTTCCGTCGGGCGGTGACGCCAAAGTCGCGGCCGACGAGCTTCGTCGCGCGATGAAGCTGCCCGGCATCAAAGGCGCACAGATCAATAAATATCCCACAACCGGCCAGCGTCTGCATAAGGACGACGACGTATTGTTCCAGGCCTGTGTCGACACCGGCGCGGCCGTTCATATCCATGTCGGTCTGGCTCAGTCGGAATCGAGCATGCCTAAGCAGGCGCATGAATTCGTCGGTGCCTTCACAGGCTGCTTCCGTTTCTACGACCCACCGATCCGCATGGCCGAAATGATCTATACCGGCCTGCTGGACCGCTTCCCGACTTTGCAGGTCGTTTGGGCCGAGGTCGATGTCGGCTGGGTCGGCTATCTGATGGAACAGCTGGACGATCGCATCTCCCGCCAGAACCCCGCCAATCGGGTGCAGCTGAAGAAAAAGCCCAGCGACTATTTCCGCGAGAATTTCTATTACACGGTGGTCAAGGACGCATACGGGATCCGCAATCGCGATATGGTCGGCACCGAGCGGATCATGTGGTCCAGCGACTTCCCCCACGCCACCTGCGACTATCCCGACTATGCCGGCGCCATCGCCCACGATTTCAAAGGCGTTCCGCCCGATGAACTCGCTTTGATGCTGGAGGGCAACGCGGCGAGGCTCTACGGCATCGGCGCCTAGGAGCCACACATGTCCAATAAACTCAGCACCTTCTGTTGCACGGTGACGCTGTTCGACGAGCAATTGCGGCTCGACGAAACGGCGTCCCGCGCCCACTTCACCCGTGTCGCCGATGCCGGCGTCGGCCTTTATGTTGGCGGCTCGTCGCCGGGCGAAGGCTATTCGATGACTGCGGCGGAAATCGAACGCCTGCTGCATATCGCGGTCGAGACTGCCGGCGGGCGGGTTCCGGTTCGCGCCATGGGCGTCGAACCGCGCACCTCCGACGAGATGTGCACGTTCCTGAAGATGGCATCCAAAACCGGTGTCGACGCCTGCCAGATCTACTCCCTGGATGTCGGCCACGGCTGGAAGCCAGGGCCGCGTGAGCTTGAACGTTATTTCCGAGCGGCGCTTGAGTCGGTTTCGATCCCCTGCATCATCTCGAGCCACAGCTTCATGGGCTATAATGTCCCGATCGAGATGCTGGAGCGCTTGGCCAAGGAGTACGACCATCTGATCGGCGTCAATCTCACGACGCCCGACATATTGCATCTGACGGAAGCGGTCGCACGACTGCGGCCGCGCCTTGAAATCCATGTGGGCGGGCCGATGCACGCCATCACCGCGCTCGCGATGGGGGCCAACGGCTATCTGTCGTCAGAAGCCGCCATTGCGCCCCAGCTTTGCCAGGACGTGATCAACCATTTCGCCGCCGGCAGGCTGGAGGAATCCTTCAAGGCCTATACGGGCGTGATGGAACTGATGCTCGCTGTCACCTCCATGCCGGGCGCCTCGGTCCGCCGGGTCAAGGCGGCAATGCGGCTTTTGGGGCGCGGCGGCACCTATCCACGCGGCCCCTATATGCCGATCGAGGACGCCGAGTTGGCGGCGCTTTCCAAGCAACTTCGCACGCTCGCCGACAAGCATAACCGGCCGGAACTACGGCCGATCTGATCTCTATTTTACGGGAGTTTGCCTATGCGGCAGGACGTCGAATTCAAAAGCTGCGGCACCACGATCCGGGCGCATCTCTATATGCCGGAAGGCAAAGGCCCCTTCCCGATCGTCGTGATGGCAGGCGGCTGGTGCTATGTGAAGGAACTGGTTCAGCCAGAATATGCCAAGGTCTTCGCCGGGGCCGGAATTGCCGCCCTTGTGTTCGACTATCGTAACTTCGGCGACAGCGACGGTGACATCCGCCAGCATCTCGACCCCTGGGCGCAGATCGAGGATTACTACAATGCCATCTCCTATGCCGAAACCCTCCCCAATATCCGCAAGGATCGTATCGGGATCTGGGGCATTTCCTATAGCGGCGGCCATGTTCTGGTCGTCGGCGCAACAGACCCTCGGGTGCGCTGCATCGTGTCGAACATCCCGGTGGTCGACGGCTATCTGACCATGAAATCAGTGCATAGCGCGCTCGCCTTCCGCGACCTTCAGCAGCTGATCCTCGACGACCGGCGGCACCGGCTGGCGACCGGGGAATATGGCTATATGCCGATGTCCAGCGAAACCCCCGCCCAGGATCTCAGCACCTGGCCCTTCCCGGAAGTGACGAGCGCCTTCGTCAAATTCAAAAACACGGTCGCGCCCAATCACGAGCATCGCAACACTATCGCCTCGACCGAAATGCTGATGAGCTATGATGTGAGCCCGTTCCTCGGCCGCATCCTGAACGTGCCGACCTTCATGTCGGTTGCCGAAGGCGACGACATTACGCTCTGGGAAAAGGAAATCGAGGTCTTCAATAGGATCGCGACACCGAAGAAGCAGTTGCAGGTCTGCGAAGACACCTCGCATATGACGCTCTACAGCAATATGTCTCGTCTGGAGTTTCTGGCCCAAAAAGGCAAAACATTCCTGGTGGAACAGCTGATTACACGGTTCGCGTAATAACTAAATTACTGAATATAACCCATTAATAATAAATAAAAATAGGAAACGGCGCTCCTCTCGGAAGCGCCGTTTTGCGTTTGTCTTGTCGCTGAGAGCTTAGGAAGTCACCCCGTTGTCATAGACGATCTGGACGCGCCGGTTCTGTGGCTCCTTCACCCCGTCCTTGGTCGGGACCAGCAGGTCGCGCTTGCCCTTGGCCACGATCTCGATCTCGGATGACGCAATGCCGTCCTTCTCAAGCTGGGCTGCAACCGATTCCGCACGGCGGCGGCTGAGACGCATATTGTAGGCATCAGAACCGACCGTATCGGTATGGCCGGTTACGGTCAACTGAGTGACCTTGGCCGGAGCGGCATTCTTGGCGGCCTGGTCTACGATGGTCGTCGCATCGGGCGTCAAATCAGACTTGTTGAAGTCGAAAAACACCAGATAGCTCTTCGGTGCAGCCATCGGCGCAACAGCCGGCGGTGGCACATAGGCCGCCTGAGCCGCTTCGGTTGCGCCCGATTCAGGTTCGAAGCGGTATTTGATCTTAAAACCCCACATCTGTGGCTCGTTATAGATCACATCGACATAACCCTGCGTGTTATAGATGCCGACATTGCCGACCTTGGCCAGAGTGTCGGTCACGTTGGTCATGAAGAAAGAAACATCAATCGGCTGCTGGAAGACATTGTCCCAATCGACATTGAGGTCGAGCAGCCCATAACCGGGTTCGTTACCGTACGGTTCGACGTCCGCCGTGGAGTACTGGATACGACCGGTATGAACATAGCTGGCCTGGACCGACACGTCGCCGGCTTCCTCGGGAACGAACGGCAAGTGATACCGCGCCGAGAAGCCGAACTTGTTCTTCGGCGTAAAGGGATATGGCAGGTCGCTCTCGTTTAGGTCGGGCAAGCCGGCGCCCTGCGGGATGAGGAACTTGTCATATCGCGCATGGATGTAAGTCCAGGAGGCAGTTACCTCCAAGTCCTTGAACGGAATCACCGTGCCTTCGAACTCCATTCCCTCAACCGTCGCGTCGCCGTTCGCGATCACAGTTGTCGCAGACTTGGGCGAGCCGGGCGTCGGGACTGTCTGCACCAGCACGCCGATCGCGCGCTGGGCGTTTCGATAGTCGTCGTGGAAGCCGTCAATATTGGTGCGAAGCTTGACGCCTTCGACGTCCCAGTCGGCCTTCAGGCCGATTTCCACATCGGTGACATACTCTGATTCATACTCGATCGGGAATGTTTGGTTGCCCGCGCCGTTGAAGCCGCCGCTTTTGAAGCCTCGGCTGCTTTTTGCATAAACCAGCATATCCGGAGTGATCTGGTAATCTAGGCCTAGCGTCCAGGTCGGCGCCTGGAAAGTATGGCTCTGATAGGTGCAGGTCAAAGGATTCGTTGCGCAGTCCTGATGTGCTACTTGCAGGCCGCCAAGTGGGGGCGGGAGGCTGGTCGGTAGAAAGACATTGACGATTTCGAAGTTGCTGTTCGACGTATAATCCCACGTGTAACGCACGCCCGCTGTAAACTTCAGACCTTCCAACATATCGGACAGGCCGCCCAGGTTATACGTGCCTTGCAGAAAGACCGCCTCCGTTCGTTCGGTAATCCCTTCCGGCCCAAGCGCGTTCTGCCCCATGGAGTTGGATAACACCTGCACCGGCAAAATGAAGCCCGGCAGCGCCGGAGTGACGCTGGATGTGGCGAGCTGCGCCACGGTAGTGCCGCTGGGGTGCAGGAATTCTCCGAAAGCGCCGGCGATCCAGTTCAGGTTGCCGCCGAGCGATTTCCCCTGGAACTGGAATTCGTCCGTGTACTGCGAATTGCTGAGATTCCAGTTGTTCGGTGTTACGAAATCGATGAGGGCCACCGGCATGGCGTCGAGGTCATAGCGGAGCAGGTTCTTTAGCACGCGATATCCGAAAATATTCTTGACCTTGATGTCGTCGCTCAAGTCATAAGTCGAGATATCGGTGATGCCGTAGCTGTAGGTCTTGTCAAGCCCCCCAAGCCCCGGTGACGTGAAGACGCCGCGCGGCCCAACGGCTGCCTGCTCGGATAGAAATTTCTGCGCGTTAGGGCATGCACCGGTGGCGGGACAGAATGTCTGGGCAAACGCCGTTATCGGGTTGGTATTGATCGCCTGCAGTTCGATGCCGGTGCCGTTGGTGTGGGAATAGAGCGAGTCGTAAACCAGGTAGTTTTCGAAATTATCGGTCGGCCGCCAGGTTACGCCCAGACGGAATGACCAATAATCGCGATTATCCAGGTCCTTCCCAGTCGTGTAGTCGTGGGTGAAACCGTCACGCTGATCGATATCGAACGCCGCGCGAACGAGCAGCTTATCGTCGATGATCGGAATATTGAGCGCGCCTTGCTCCTCGTGAAGGTTGTAGTCGCCGAACGACGCCTGGAGATAACCTTCGAAATTATTGGTCGGGTGCTTGGGCTCAAACAGAACCGCGCCGCCGGTCGTGTTACGACCGAACAGCGTGCCCTGCGGACCGCGCAGAACCTGCAGATTGTCGAGGTCGAAATAGATGCCCGGGCCGGACGCGTAGAACGGGACTTCAGAAAAATAGGTAACGACGCCCGGCGCACCGCCCTGCCCACCGTTCGGCCCCTGGCCGCGCAGATAGAACACCTGCTCGTCTCGCGTTTCCTGCGACGACGCCAATGCGGGGACGAAGTGCGCGAGATCCGACGCGCTTTCGATATGGTTCTGTTCGATGTCCGCAGGTGTGAAGGCGGTTATCGCGACCGGAACGCTTTGCAGCTTTTCTTCCTTGCGGCGCGCAGTCACCACGATTTCTTCCAAGTCACCCCGACTTGATGCCGTCGGTTGGTCTGACTGGGCGATCGCAGGCGTAACCTGGATCAGCGAAAACAGGCTTGCCGAACAGGCGAGCGCGAGCGAAATCCGCACCTTCATTATCTTCCTCCCTTTGTGGCGGCAACACCGCCTTATGACTTATCGAACGCAGTCGTATGATTAATGCACGCTACCGTGCTTGAACCGCGCCGTCAATTTGTCTTTCTGCAGGAGGAAGCTCTACGCGAAATCTATTTTAGCAACCAAAGGGAGGATAAAGGCCGGCGGCATCGAACACTAAGAACCAAAGCTTAGAGCCGCTCCGTTTGCCGTTCGCGATCCAGATCGGCTTCCGTAATAAGAGATCCGTCGGGATTGTAGGCCGACCAACCGGAGCTGGCATATTCCGCGCGCCTGGAAACCGGGTCGACTGCATTCTTGTCAAGAATCGCGCTGGCCTCGTCATGCCGCTCGACGCTCGTGCGTACGGTAACGAGAGCACCGCCCCTGCGCACACCCTCGGCAAAGACCTCGGCATGCTCCTTGCTGATTCCCGCACCCAATAAAGCGCCCAGCAAACCGCCTGCAGCAGCACCACCTGCTGCGCCAACAGCCAGCGCCGCTAGCCAGCCGGCCGCAACTACCGGACCGACACCCGGAATGGCAAGTAATCCCAGACCCGCTAGGACGCCCGCCCCACCGCCTGCTAAAGCGCCGCCAACCGCGCCCACTTCCGCGCCCGCGCCGGCTTCGTTACCACCGGCGTTGCCGTCTTCGACGACTCGGTTGTCGGCGTTATTGGCAACCAAACTGATATCCGCGTGCGCGAAACCCGCTGCCTCAAGGTCACGAACGGACTGCGCGGCATCATCGTAGCTGTCGAACAGACGAGCAATGGTACGACCGGACATGAGAATCTCCACATAGGGGTGAACCGCCGATCCATAAGGATCGTTGAACCAGCAACCTGCCCGCCGCCGCGAACGTTCCCACTACCCGGTCAGCATGTGCAGGATCACAAAGCTTCAATGAAAGAGGAACGTCCCGGACAGGCCGCTGTTGATCACAGGAATGGAAAGTATCTGCAGGGGCGTAAGATGAAAAAAATTATCATAATGGCATTTGCCGCGACCGCGTTGATTGCAATGCCCATCCTGGCTGATAACGACGGGGCACTCCCCGCCGGGCCCAAACCCGCGATCAAGACATCCAAGGATGCTCCACCCGCGCTCCCGGTGCCTGGCAAAACGAGTTTCACCTCAGACCAGGCGCGTGATCATATGAGCAAGCGAGGCTATAATCTGACCAGCGTTCCTCTGAAAGGAGACAACGGCATCTGGTTCGCCGAAGGGGTCAAGGACGACGGTAAAAGCGTGATGGTGATGATGGATTATCAGGGCAATGTCTTTGAGGGCAGCGATTACGGCGGACATCCCGCATCGGCGCCTGGCATGGAACCGACCAACAACCCTCCGATCAAACCCGTCAGTCCACAGCAACGCTAACAGTTCTGCCTTCGAGGGGCCTATCGAAAAGGCCGAACCGTGATAAGTCTGGCGCACCCACAACTCACGGTCCGTCATGCTTTATCTGGAAGACTTCTACTCTGGCACAGTGACCGAATTCGGTAGCCGAACAGTCGATCAGGACGAGATCATAGCCTTCGCCAAGGCCTTCGATCCGCAACCGTTCCATGTCGATATCGAGGCTGCAGAGGCCAGCAATTTTGGGGGCATTATCGCCAGTGGATGGCATACGGTATCTCTGACATGCCGCATGTTCGTCGATAATTTCTTCAATAATAATTCGCTGATGGGCGGAATTGGCGCCGATGAAGTACGTTGGCTGAAACCGGTCAGGCCGGGCGATACGCTCAGCGTGCGTTGCAGCGTTCTCGAGACACGGCGCTCGAAAAGCAAACCCGACCGCGGTTCAGTCCATATTCGGCTCGAGACATTCGACCAGACCGGCGACAAAGTGCTGACCTTCACCGTTACCGCGATGCTTCGAGCGCGGCCGGCCTGATTTTCGGCGACGAGGCTTGGCGTTCAGTTCGCGCCCAGGAAGTCCCTCTTGCCCAACTCGACGCCGCAATGACGCAAGATCGCGTATGCGGTCGTCATATGAAAATAGAAATTCGGCAGGGCGAAACCCAAGAGATACTGCTGTCCCTTGAAGGTGACGGTATTGCTACGCATCGCGAGGACGATCTCGCGATCCTCAGAACCGTCAACCTGTTCCGCGCTAAAGCCGGCGATGAATTTTTCGGTACGCGAACAGCGTTCTTTCAGCTGCGCAAAGCTGGTCTCGTTGTCCTCGTAGACCGGCGTATCGGCGCCGGCGAGGCGAGCGACGGCGCCCTTTGCTGCGTCGGCGGCTATCTGCACCTGACGCGACAAAGGAAACATATCGGGGAATAGCCGGCATTGAAGGAGAGCGTTCGGATCCAGCTTTCGCGCAGCAACATGCTCTTCAGCTTTGGTCAGAATGGCCGATAGCGCCACCAGTTGGTGACGAAAAACCGGCACGGAGGCCTGGTACATCGAAAGCGACATCGGCAATTCCCCATTGTTTGCTTGCTGCGTGCTTAGCATGACTGCCACGGCAGCGCGAGATCGCCGAAATAAAAAGGCTCTCCGTTGGAAAGAGCCTTCAGGCATTAACGAATATTGAACAGTAGATTGAGCCCTGCCGGCGGCGGTTGCGGCCCATAGACCACAGGCGGCGAAACATAGACACGCTCGCCATAGTAGTATGGCGTGTCATCGCGGCGTTCCCGCCACTCGTGCACTCGCCGGTCGTGATCCCGCCATTCGCGGTCGCAGTGCTGGTCGTCAGCCCGCGCTGCCAGTGAGGCGAGCCCCGCAGCCATGGTCGCCAGGACCAGAGCCGCAAAGACGCCACGCAAAACTCGGACCATCAACCGTCATGACTTATGCGCCGCTTTCTTGTCCAGCTTGTGAGTGAACAGAGCATCGGCTTCTTTCTTCTGCCCATCTGACAGCGAGCTGTAAAGCGACTCGAAAGCCGGGACCAGGCTCTTCAATCCATCGGCATGGGCCTCGGCGATGGCCTGATAGGCCTTCAGATCATCCAGAGCAGTCGCAGTCTTTTCCGCAGCTTCGCGCTTTTCGATCGCACCGCTCATCTGCTTCGCGTTATCACGCATCACATCGGCCAACTTACCGAAGCTGGCTTCCTGGTCGGAAGTAATATGAAGCTTGTCATGAAGCTCCTTGATCCGGACCTCGGCGTGGTCGATCGGCTTTTCCGCCTTGACCTTATCCGCAGCGGTCAAGTTATCTGCAGCGAAAACGACCGATGGGACCACGAGCGTTGCGGTACCGACTAAACTGAGAACCGCCAAAGACGGGATCAAATTTCTGAAATTAGCGGACATGTTCGTTTCACCTTGTTCGTTCTGGCGGATATCACGCCGTCTGCGTGGATAATCGCTGCGCCATGGAGAATTGTTCCAACTCGGCGGTGGACTACCAGCGGCTGCGTCCACGCTCGCCGAGTGACAACTCCACGCCGCCATATGGCGCATATCCATAGGCTGGCGCCGCGTAATAACCCGGCGCGTATCCATAGGCCGGTGCTGCATAGGCATAGCCTGGAGCCGGCGCGCGTATTAACACCCTCCCAGAGCGAGTGCGGTCAGCGACAAGGCCGCGCCGGCAGCATAGTTTTTAAGGTTCAACATGGCTTACCTCTTGATATCGGGCCGAGCATATTCGTTCGGCTTGAACTCATTCGCTTGGAACCGAATCGGGCAAGTTCATGGCAACGCCATGATCATACCAGGGCATTTTAGCCAGCAATCAAAGTCGATTTAGAGCGAGGTTCAGCGCCAAGCGGGCAGCTGCGAAGCGGCGGGGCGGCTTGGCTTCAAGCACGAACGGATCCCAATGCGAGACCATGAGGTCGCTCAGATACAACCTACCCAGCGACGCCAGGAGCACCGGTGAACGGCCGGCTTTGGGCAAGCTGCGGCTTAGATCCCGCACTTTGTCGAAAAGGCCGGACGCGTGATCCGCAATATCCTTCACGACCTCCCTCAAACCGGGTTCCGGCGTCATGTCGAACAAGCGGCTGACGCGAACGCCTGCCATTTCAAGCATATCTACGGGAAGATAAAGCCTGCGTTGTCGCGCGTGGAACGGAACGGCACGCAGCAAGCCGGTCAATGCCCATCCGGTCCCGACCAGCCGGGCGATTTCATCGCTCGTCGCGTTTGAAGATACTGCCGAGATGCGCAGGGCCATTCTCACAAGAGCTGCCCCCGTCCCTTCGGCGTAGCTGCTGAGGGCGACGAAATTTTGCGGCGTGGCCCGGTCCAAATCGAATTCCCGCGCATCGATCAGCGAATCGAAATCTGCTCGATCGAGGCCGGTCGCCGAAATTGCCTCACCCAGTGGCTGGGCCACCGCATGGGCAACCTTTTCACCGGCATAAAGCCTGTCCAGCGTATCGCGCCACCATTGCAGCCGTATCTGGCCGATCAAGGGCTCGCTGACGACTTCACCGGTCTTTGCGATCTCGATATTGAATGCATAGAGGGCGAAAAGATGCTCCCGCATGGAGGCCGTTGCGAATATAGCGGTTACGAAACGATCGTGATCATATCGGCGCACCTGATCGGCGGGATATGACAGGCCCGTCATGAACACGACTTTCGAAGCGCTTGCGATTTCAAACTGTTGATCTCTCGCATCGCATAGTCGACAATCTCACAACAAAAGGCGGGAATCGCCCGCAATTAACAGGAGCGTCGCAATGGGTAAATTTTTGGAAAATCTGCACCGGGCGCTTTTGCTCGGACTTTTTCTTATGCTGGTCTTGGTCGTCGCCTTGCATCGCGGCGCAGTCGCCGAGCCTGCCTGGGCCGCTTACTTCCTGATGTATGTGCATGTGTTCTTCGGCATTCTGTGGATCGGCCTGCTGTATTATTTCAATTTCGTTCAGATTCCGACCATGCCAAAAATCCCGGCTGAGCTCAAACCCGCCGTGTCCAAGCACATCGCCCCAGCCGCATTGTTCTGGTTCCGCTGGGCTGCGCTTTTGACCGTGCTGTTCGGCCTGGTCACCGCAGCCGTCAAGGACGATATCGCGCTGACACTTGAGGTTCGCGCTCCCTACACTGTGATCGGCATCGGAATGTGGCTGGCGATCATCATGTGCCTCAATGTTTGGTTCGTCATATGGCCGAATCAGAAAAAGGCACTGGGAATCGTCGCTGCGGATGATGCAACCAAAGCCAAAGCCGGTCGCATCGCCATGATCGCTTCACGAACCAACACGGTACTGTCGATCCCCATGCTCTATTGCATGGTCATGCAGGGCGCTCCTCTGAATATCGGCTGAACGACTCGCATCAAAGGAAAAGGGGCTGGCGACAGCCTCTTTTTCTTTGTCCGCGGTCAGGCGATACGTCGGCCAGCTTCCAAGGTCAGGCCCAATGCCACGGATAGGAAATCAGAGCCGGAAGCGATCCTGGCTGCGGGCGCGGCCCGCGCGACAGAAGTGCGGACTGCCGGTATAAGGCTCGAGCCGCCGGTAAAAAAGACTGTCTGGATCTCCTCCGGCTTGAGTCCGGCCATTGCGATACAGCCCACCGCGGCAACCCGCAGCCTCTCGGTATTATCCCGGATTATACTTTCAAAACGGCTGCGCATTGCGGCCACGTTTAGTCCAGTCTCGATGAAACCCAGTCCGATATCGACCAGATCCCTTTCGCTCAGCATGACCTTAGCCTGCTCGACGGCCATTGCGATTCGATGCCCCAATCGGTCGTGGATAACCTTCGCCAAACGAGCGACCTTATCGGGCTCGCGCGCGCCAGCAAGCAACTCGACGACTTGCCGTTCGTTCTTGGGTAGATAGCTGAAATTGACTGTCGCCCAGTTCGACAGAGCCAAATAGAGCGACATCGGCATGGGCAGATTTTTTTCGATTAAATGAGTGCCCAGTCCCAAAACCGGCATTACGCTACGCATGCTGAACTGGGAATCGAAATCGGTACCGCCGATATGGGTCCCGGTGTTGGCGAGAATATCGTCCGATCTGTCCACTTTGACGCGCCGCTGCGGCCCAATGCGGATCACCGTGAAATCGGAGGTGCCCCCGCCGATATCGGCGATCATGACTATCTCCTCGCGTGTCGCGCTGTTCTCGTAGTGATATGCGGCGGCAATCGGTTCATAGACGAACGAAACATCGCGGAAACCGACACGTCGCGCGATCGACTCGAGGGTGCTTTGCGCCCTGGCGTCGGCAATATCGTCACCATCGACGAAACGCACAGGCCGCCCGTGAACCACACCCTCGATAGGCCGCCCGGCGAAGGCCTCCGCTCTCTCCTTGATATGTCGGATATAAATCTCGATCACATCGGTAAATGCTACATTCCGGCCGGCGAGCATGGTCGTTTCGTCTATCAAGGATGAGCCTAAAACAGATTTGAGAGCGCGCATTAGACGGCCGTCGGTTTGCGCGACATATGTCTCGATGGCCTCGTTCCCGAACAGAACGCTACCTTTCGTTTCGTAATCGAAGAACACGGCACTGGGGATCAGCGTACTGTCGCCCTCGACGGGCGCGAGGCTGGGTAAGCCCTCGCGCATAATTCCAATCGCGGAATTCGATGTTCCGAAATCGAGGCCACAGGCAATCATGAAGTTTTCTCGTCACGCGGGACGCATCCTCTAATACGGCTTGGACAACGCCGCCAGATGGCAACAGCCGGAACTACTCCCGGTCTCCCTCGTTAGAAGGATGTGCGCATCCCGTGGGACCGCACGGAAAATCCACATTCAGGAGTACCGCCATGGCATTCGAACTGCCGCCCCTACCCTTTCCCTACGACGCACTTGAACCCCATATGTCGCGGGAAACCCTGAAATATCATCACGACAAGCACCATCGCGCCTATGTCGAGACGGCGAACAAACTTATCCAGGGAACAGGGCTTGAGGGTAAGAGCCTGGAGCAGGTGATTATCGCCAGCCGTACCGACGAGAAATTGAAGAAACTCTTCAGCAACGCGGCGCAGCATTGGAATCATTCTCAGCTTTGGCTGGGCCTCAAGGCAAGCAAGAGCCAAATTCCAGCTAAGGTAACAGAGCGGATCGATGCCGACCTCGGCGGACTCGACAAGTTCAAGACAGACTTCGTCGCTAAAGGTATGGCTCAGTTCGGCTCAGGCTGGGTTTGGCTGGTCTCAAACCGGGGCAAGCTGGAAATCATCAAAACCGCAAACGCCGAAAATCCTTTGGGGAGCGGCAAAACCGCCCTCTTTGTCAGCGATGTTTGGGAGCACGCCTACTACATCGACTATCGCAATGAGAGAGAAAAATACCTCAAAACATTCGTCGAACATCTGATCAACTGGGAGAGAGTGGGCGAACTTATCGCCATGCCCGAGGGGGAACGCGCTGCCGCCTGAAGGACGCCCCCCAAATGATCCTATGATAATCCCGGCCTCACGTGCATCTTAACGCGCGCTTGGGGTCGGGATTAGCGAGGGACCCCTGTGCGGAAGGGAGACCTCGATGAAATATCTGATTTATTATGTCAGCATCCTCATTGTTTGCGTTTCGGTCGATTTCATCTGGCTCAAGCTGACCTCCGCTCGCCTCTACGGCTCGATCATGGGGGACATGCTTGCTCCTGAACCCCGCCTTGCGGCAGCCGCAGCATTTTATCTCCTCTATGCGGGCGGCGTGACGATCTTCGTTGGGGCCGGCGCGCTGCGCGATGCGGTCTGGTCCAAGATTCCGCTCTATGGAGCATTGTTCGGACTGTTCTGCTATATGACCTATGATCTGACCAACCAGGCGACTCTCCGCAACTGGTCGGTCGTATTGACCCTGGCCGACATCGCCTGGGGTATGTTCCTGACCGCCCTGTCCGGGACGGTCGCCTATTTCGTTACGCGTGCAGCCACGTCGCGGTAATATGCTCCGAACCTCCCAAACGCCCATACAGCATGTCTATATAGTCGATGACGACAGCGCTGTTCGAGATTCTCTACAGATCCTGCTGGAAGCCCTGGGCTACGAGGTTCGGGTATTCGCTTCAGCTGTCGAGTTTCTGCGTGATGCGGCCTCGTTGGGATTCGGTTGCCTTCTGGTCGATCTGCAAATGCCCGGGATCGACGGCCTGGAACTGCAACGGCGTCTGGTCGCCGCCAATATCAAGCTGCCTGTCGTAGTCGTGACAGGTCATGGCGATATATCCACAGCCGTTCGTGCAATGCGCGCCGGAGCGGTCGATTTCGTCGAAAAGCCGTTCACGAATGATGCAATTATTTCTGCCATAGGCATGGCGCTGGCCGAACGCCCGGTGCCCACTGCAGCGGACCAGGCCCGTGAATCCGTTCGCGAGCGAATGACGATACTATCTCCACGCGAGCGGGAGGTGCTGGAGGGCATGGTGGCCGGCCATTCCAACAAGGTCATCGCGCAAAATCTATCGCTCAGTCCGCGCACGGTCGAAATTCATCGCGCCCGGGTGATGGATAAGATGCAGGCGCGCAGCCTGTCTGAACTCGTTCGACTGGCGCTATCGGCCGGGTTGGGCCAGGTGCTGTTATAGCCCGGGTCAAATTTACCGAGGCGCCCCGGACCTGCGGTTCATGCGCATTGCGATGCGCACGGAATCGATCAGCACATCGTCGGGAAGTGGTTTTTCCAAAATTGCCATGACCCCGGCCGAAAGCGCTCGCTTAGTGATCATTGCGTCGTGAAGTCCGGTGACAAGGATTGTCGGAAAAGACAACCCAAGGCGTTTAAGCTCCTCCAAGACTTCGATCCCGGTCATATCGGGCATATGATAGTCCAGCACAAGACAAGCCGCGTCACGCACAACATCGCTGTCGAGAAATTCCTGCCCCGATGCGAAATCGCGTACTTTCAGGCCATGCGCCTCCAACAGGATTCCAAGTGAATCCCGGACTGCGGCGTCGTCGTCTACGACCACTATGAATTCCGCCGTCAATGAAGCCCCTGTAATTACTGTGGCAAGCGAATTGCCCAACAAGTCTTAGCCAAAAGTTCGTTTCAAATACATCTAAAGCTATTAGTTCCCATGCCTAGCACAAATTCCGCCTATGTTTGCAATGGATTATGGCCTCCACCGACCTCTGTGTCTTCGCCAGCCTCTGCCCTGGGCAGGGTAAAGTGGAATGTGGTTCCGCCATCGTCATTCGGCTCGGCCCAAATGGTCCCGCCATGTGCATCGATGATTGTGTGGCAGATCGCCAACCCCACCCCCATGCCTTCGGGCTTAGTCGTAATGAACGGTTTGAACAGATCGCTCGCAATATTTTCGGCCAAACCAGGCCCGGAATCAGCCACGCTGATCTGAATTAGGTTTTTACCGTTCGAAACGGTAGCTACCATAATTTCGCGCCGCGGGCCGTCCGCCATCGCCTCCATGGCGTTGCGTATGAGATTGACCAGAACCTGCTGGATCTGCACACGATTGAAAGAAGCCCATCGCGAATTCGAATCCAACTGCAAGCGAACTTTCAGGCCACGATCTCTCGAGCCCAGGCGGGCCAGGGCCATTGCTTCCTGAATAACGATCGATAGATTTCCCGCTCGTCGCTCGACATCGCCTTTGCGAACGAATTCTCTGAGGTTACGAACGATCGCGCTGGCGCGGGCGGCCTGTTGCGCCGCTTTCTCAAAGACGCCGCGTACCTTTGCCGGCGCGATTTGATCACCGGCATCGAGCATCAGCAGGCCCGCTCTAATGTAATTCCCGACTGCAGTCAGCGGTTGGTTGATTTCGTGCGTAAGCGTGGAACTCACCTGCCCCATCGCGCTCAAGCGAGACACGTGGAGCAACTCGGATTGCATCTGATGCAACCGCGTCTCCACCTCGCTGGCCTCAGTGATCTGCGGCACTGTGCCTACCAGAACGTCTTGACCCGGCCGCTCAAGGCTCTGCCTTTGCGGAACAACCGCCACGAGAGTGATCCCCGCTCCGAATATCTCGTCATCGGCCCTAAGCGGGAGGCAACTGACAAGCCACTTGCGATTCCTCCCGTCGGGACTTGGCTCCCCAGTCATCACAATATCGCAGGACTCCGCGCCTGCATCGAGGGCCTGCCGCAGCGGCATCTCTATTTGGGACCACAGTGACGGAATACAGTCCCGCAACGGCGGCGACGATAGATCGGGCGAGGTGTCGAGCGCCAGTGCCGCAAAGGCCTTATTGCTCTCGACCAGGCGCATATCCCGATCCACGACCGCCAGGCCAATAGACGTTGCCGAGAGCAACCTCCTCAACAGATCGAACCCGTTGCCGGAACCTGATGTCAACGAACCACACTCAACCTGCTTGGCGAAAGACCGCGACCCGCATGACGAATCGACGACCGCCGATCATATCCAGGATCGGTTGATATTCGCACACTGTAATTGCGCCCATAACCGCAGCGCCCAGGCGCGCGCGCCGACCTGCGAGCGAACTTCATAGGTATTCATACTTAGTAATAACTCTAATTTTACGCGCAGATTTTCTATGCAAATCTCACATCACGAAACAACAGTAAAAACCGTGAGAGCCCATCAAAACTCCGTTAATCGGCTTGCTAAAGCGAATTTCAAGTTAGTTATTCCAACGAGGGTTATTGAGTATGCGCAATTATCATAAGATGGTTAATGTCGCGAGCCATGATGGATTTGAGTTTGACTACAACCATAACGTAATATTCTTCGACGGTCGCGTTATCAGACTCTCACCACACGAAGCAGATATATTGCAAGTTCTGCTCGACAACAGGGCTCGCCCGACACCGCTCGGCGTTTTAATTCAGCGCGTCTATGGCGCGAACGAACCCGACGCCGCAGCGGTATCGATCCGAGTGGCCATTCATTCGCTGCGCAAGAAGATCCAAGAGACAGGTATGAGTATCCGCGCCGAGCCTAAAATCGGCTACGAAATCGAGGTCTCGCATATCCCGGAGCTGAACCGCCGGTTGAACGATAGAATTCTTGTCGCGCTGAATCTTGCTCGCTCGACAGACGAGCACGAAGTTGCCGATCTTTTGGAGGCAGCCCTCAATCTAGCCGAATCGAAGCGGCAGAAATGGTTCAGCGATGCGCGTACTCTGATCCGGTTCCCGGCAGCGGCGCAGCAGGTCGGCGTCGCCTGACCAGCTATTCGAGCGGCAAAAGCGCCGCCGCCACCCTACGTTCTTCGCCGATCAATATATTATAGGTCCTGCAGGCCGCTCCGGTATCCATAACCTCAATACCGCAACCCATGGCGCGCAAATCGGCGCGCAACCGGGATGGCAACAAAGCCATCTTCCGTCCGGTTCCGATGATCAGAAGCTCGATCGGAGGGTCACTCGCCTGCCCTACCGGCGCAAATGCGGCAAGGTCGAGGTCCGACAAGGTCTCGACGCTCCAGGCCATGGTCCTGGTCGGAAAAACGATCACAGGCCCCCACCATTCCCGATCGGAAACCCGAAACCCGCCCGTTGCGTATCCCTGCACGACCTGACGGTCATGCGATGGGATGGCCGCTATCTCCACGGGGTTGATACCCGCCCTATACTGCCGCGGCCGGTTGGGCAGCGCCGCGTCCCGCGACGGTAGTCGCGTTGCGTCGCAGTTTTTTCTCTCCCAGGAACAGCAGAATCGGCGCTGCGATCATGATCGACGATATGGTGCTGAGCACGATGCCCCAGAGCATTACGGTGGCAAACGGCAATAGTGCCTCGCCGCCGATCAGCGCCAGGGGAATGGTTGCCAGGAAGACCGATGTCGAGGTGCCGATTGTCCGTGAAAGCGTTTCGTTAATCGACAGATCGATCAGCTCCCGAAGCGGCATTGTGCGATATTTTCGTAGATTTTCGCGTACTCGGTCATAGACGACGACCTTGTCGTTGATCGAATAACCCATGATCGCCAGGATAGCCGCGATGCTTTCCAGGTCGAACTGCCAGCCAAGAAGCCACCCGGTGATCGCAAAAAAGCCGATCGTCTTGGTGACGTCGAGGACCAGGGTCAAGACGGCGCCGACGCCGAACTGCCATTCGAAGCGGAACCAGATATAGGCCAGCATCGCCAGCAACGCGAAGCCGAGCGCCTCCATGCCGTCCCAAAATAGTTCGCCCGATACCGTGGCGCCGACTGCCGTAGTCGACCGCACCTGACTACCGGGAAAATTTTGTCCCAGATCGGCTTTAACCTTGGCAACAGCAGCCTGCTGCGCTTCGTCGCCTCCGGGTTGCCGGTCTAGCCTGACCAAAACCTGATCCGGCGCGCCGAATTGCTGAAGATGCGCCGCGCCTAGACCAAGCTTATCGAGATCGGCGCGCAATTTGCCGAAATCGGCCGGTCCGTCGGTCTTGAGTTCGATCTGAATACCGCCGACGAAATCGATGCCGTAATTGAGGCCGGGTGTGAAGAACAGAATGACCGAGGCGACCGAAAGCGCGACCGAAAGGCCAATTCCCCAGAATCGTCCGTTCATGAACCGGAAGTTGGTCTTGTCCGGCACGAAGCGGACCAGAGAAATTTTCAGCTGCTTGGGCCGGTAACGACGCATCCAGGTCGTCATCATCAGTCGCACCAAAATGGTCGCGGTGAACATAGAGATCATGATGCCGAGGAAGATGGTCACAGCAAACCCGCGCACGACACCGGCGCCGAAAGCGTAAAGGATCGCCATCTTGATGAGCGTCGTCAGGTTCGAATCGATGATTGTCGACCAGGCCTTGCTGAACCCCGCCTCCATCGCCGAGAAAGGCGGCTTGCCGTTCTTCGTTTCCTCACGAATGCGTTCATTGATCAGGATGTTGGCATCGACCGACATGCCGACCGACAACAACAGACCGGCGATACCGGGCAAGGTCAGGGTCGCCTGCAGCAAGGACAGGGCGGCGATTGTCAGAACCAGGTTGACGATCACTGCAATATCGGCGAACAGACCGAACAGCCCATAGCTGAACAGCATATAGAGAAGAACCAGGACGAGGCCGAATACCGTTGCATAGATGCCGGCCTTGATCGAATCCGCGCCGAGATCAGGTCCGACCGACCGTTCTTCGATAATGTTCATCGGTGCTGGCAAGGCGCCCGCACGCAGAAGGATCGAAAGATCCGTCGCATCCTTGGCTGTGAAATTACCAGAGATCTGCCCCGATCCGCCGGTAATCGGCTCACGAATGTTGGGGGCGGTAATCACCTTGTTGTCGAGAACGATGGCGAAGCGATGTCCGACATTCTGTTCGGTGACCTGCGCGAATTTACGTGCACCGATCGAATCGAACTTGAAATTGACCACCCAGCCGCCGGTCTGCTGATCCGTTGCGGCACTGGCATTCGTCAGATTCTCGCCCGAAACCTCGATCTTGCGCTTGACCAGGATCGGTGCGGATTCACCGGTCCGCCCCTTCATACTGTCGTCCTGAAGCAGCAGATCGCCCGGTGGCACATGCGACGGATCAGGCACGCCGGTTTCGTCCACCAGATGAAAATCCATCTTCGCAGTCGTCCCGAGCAGCTTCTTGATCCGGTCAGGGTCCTGTACGCCAGGCAATTGCACCAGGATGCGATCGGGATCCTGTCGCGCAATCTGCGGTTCGGCAACACCGGTTTCGTCGACCCGGCGGCGAACAATCTCGACAGATTGCTCCAGCGCCTGTCCGGCCCGCTCGCGAATGGCTGCATCGCTCATCGCGATCTTGATATCGCCAGGGGCCGTAGTTGCGACCTGGTATGTATTCGGGCTGCCGGCCGGCCCCGGATCGATCTTGTTTAATGCGGTAATTGCGTCGCCCGTCTGCGACGGATCGCGCAGAGTGATATGAACCGCGTTGCCCTCGACTTCAGCATCCGTAAAGGGGATCTTGGCCGTACGCAGGACCGAACGGGCCGAATCCAAAGCGCCGTCGAGACGTTCCTTCGACAGGGTATTCAAGTCGATTTGCAGCAGCAGGTACGAGCCCCCGCGCAGATCGAGGCCAAGATTGACCTGACGCGTCGGTGCCCAACCCGGCAGCTTTGCCAATGTATCGCGGCTCAGCATGTTGGGCGCGGCGATGAGGAAGCCCAAGATACATACCGCGATCACCGCGGTAATCTTCCAGCGACTGAAATAGACCATTCTCTTAACCCTGACTCTCGCCCATTGAACGCCGGCCTTGTGAAAGACTAGCTCTGCGGCTTGCTTTCGTTGGCCGGCGGCGTCTTCCCACGGCGAACCGGCTTAGGCTTTTCAACTTCGTCATCTGCCTTGTCCGGCCGCGGCTCGCCTTTCGAGGCGATTCCCGTGACTGTCGATCGCACGACCCGTACCCGCACACCCTCCGCGATTTCAACGCTGAGTTCGTCGTCATTCACAAGGCGCGAAACCGTCCCGATGATGCCGCCGGCGGTCACGATATTGTCGCCGCGCCGCAATTGGGAAAGCTGCGCTCGCAGTTCCTTGGCCTTCTGCTGCTGCGGCCTGATCAACAGGAAATAGAAAATTCCGATAACGATAATGAACGGTGCGAATTGCTGCAGCATCTCGAGCGGACCGGACGAGGCCCCGGCTGCACCGGCAGCGCTCTGAGCATAGGCAGAGGGAATGAATCCGAACAGCGACATCGTTTTAACCTTACTGCCGGAGAAGGGTTGGGCGCCTCTCGCAATGGAGGCATCATCCGAGCGGCGGCGACTATAGCTCTTGGAGGCATTCTTGCAAATCAGCGCGTCGCACTGTGTTATGCCGCTCTTTCCGACACCGGCGAACAACCCAATGCCCCAACCAGACATAGCCTCGATCAACGACAGCCTGCAGCGAATTGCAGCCGCTCTGGAGCGGCTGACCCCGCCTACGCCGCCACCGCTCGATTTCGCCGGTGCGGAGGCCTTCCTGTGGCATGCCGAAACAAATCGCCTGTCACCGGTTCCGGTCGTCGCCCGCGTGGATTTGGGCCTATTGATCGGCATCGATCGCCAGGCCAACACTCTGCTTGAAAACACCAGACGCTTTGCTGCCGCTCTGCCGGCAAACAACGCCCTCCTCTGGGGCGCCCGCGGCATGGGCAAAAGCTCGCTGGTCAAAGCGGTCCACGCCACCGTTAACGCCGAAACCAGGGGTGGATTGGCGCTGGTCGAGATTCAACGCGACGATATTGCCTCCCTGCCCGTTCTTCTGACTGTACTGCGCGCTGAACCCCGCCGAACCCTGATCCTGGTCGACGACCTGTCCTTCGACGGCGAAGACACGAGTTATAAATCGCTGAAGGCGGTTCTGGATGGGGGTATCGAGGGCCGGCCGCCCAACGTGCTGTTCTACGCAACCTCCAATCGCCGCCATCTGATTGCACGCGACATGATGGAGAATGAGCGCGCCACGGCAATCAATCCCGGCGAGGCCATCGAGGAAAAAGTCTCCCTATCCGACCGATTCGGCCTATGGCTGGGCTTTCACGGTTGCGATCAGGCGACCTATTTCGCAATGATTGAAGCCTATGCTTCGCATTTCGGACTTCAGGTCGAAGCCGAAAAACTCCACGCCGAAGCCGTCGAATGGTCGATGATCCGCGGCGCGCGCTCCGGCCGCGTTGCCTGGCAATTCATCCAGGATCTGGCGGGCCGACTGGGAAAACCGATCGCCGTCGTTTAGCCCTTGCCGCTCAGAAACGGCGCGGGATCGACCGGTTTGCTGCCTTGACGAATTTCGAAATGAAGTTGCGGCGCAGTTGCCGAACCGGTTTGGCCGACCGTACCGATCGACTGCCCCTGGGTGACGGTTGAGCCGCGCTGCACGCCGATGGTCGCGAGATGACCATAGGCGGTGACCCAGCCGCCCGCATGGCGGATAAGAACCAGATTGCCGAAGGCGGCAAGTTCATTGCCGGTGTAAATCACTGTGCCCGCATCCGCGGCTTGCACCGGCGTACCCGCAGCGGCGGCGATATTGATGCCGTCGTTGGTCTGGCCTGAACCGTCGGAGCCGAAGCCCTGAAGCGTCTGTCCGCTGACCGGGCGGATAAAGTGTGGCCCACCTGCGGCGACTGCGGCAGGTGCAACCATAGCCTGCTGCACTGGAGCCGGCGCGGGGGCGACAGACGGCGCTGCCGCAGGCGTCGCGCTTTGCTGGACCGGGTAGATCGCGGTCGGCGCATTAGAGGCAGCCTGTGGCGGCGGCGCAGGGGCCGCTTGCGGGGGCGGTGCTGGCCGGATTGGCTGTTGCGGCGCGAGTGCGGTTTGTGACGGCGGTGCCAGATAATGCGGCTGCGAAGCCACTGCTTGCGGCGCCGGCTGAGGCGCAGCCATCGGCTCAGGCGGCAAAGCGGTTTGCGGCGGGAGCGGTTGCGCCTGAGTGTAGGTACTGCCCAACCCCGTCGAAACGCCGGGCGGCGGCGCCAACGTCTGTGACGATATCGCCGAGCGCGAGGTGATCGCAGCGGCGCCCGGCGGAACATAGGCAAGATTGGGATCGACTTCCGGCCCCGCGTCGCGCGCCAAAGTGCCGTCCCCGTACCCGCCGGGAACGCGCAAAATCTGGTTGACCCTCATGTGATACGGCTTTTGCAGGCCGTTTGCTCGCGCCAACGCAACTTCATCGACCCCCAGCATCGTCGATATCGCCTCGACTGAATCCCCGTCGTGAACGCGATAGGTCGCCGGCGGCGGAATGACCAAGGCCTGATGCGGTCGAAGCGTATAAGGCGGCCGGAGGTGATTGGCTTCGATAACAGCGGAACTCGGCAGGTCGAATCGTGTGGCGAGCTGCTCGATGGTCTCGCCGGGTTCTGCGGCAACCTGATAGCCCGGCTGACCGACCGATCCGCGGCCGGGGCTATCATCCGTCATCTCGTCGACGGCCGTGCAACCGCCGAGAGCCATCGTTGTGACCAAAAGAACTGCGAGCTGGTTGCGCATCATTCCTCTATTCTTTTGTCCGTCACCGGGCCCGACGATCCTGTCACCAATGGCACGAATCGGACTGGCCACAAATCTTCGCTCTTAATTTCGTCATTTTCACGGCGAATCCGAACCATTATTTGCTGGTCCGCTGCTCTCCGTACAGGGCAGATCATGATACCGCCTTCACCCAGTTGATCGACCAGAGCTTTCGGCGCTTCGCCTCCGCTGGCTGCGGTTACGATTATCCGATCGAACGGGGCTTGGGCCGGCCATCCCCGGCTGCCATCCCCATGACGCATCGTGACGTTATGGATGCGCAACTTTTCTAAAAGCCGCACGGCATCGTCCTGCAAGGGCTTTATCGTCTCGATGCTGTAGACCCTGCGCGAAAGTTGCGCCAGCACTGCTGTCTGGTACCCCGACCCGGTGCCGATCTCGAGAACCTTACGGCGGTCGTCCAATTTCAAAGCTTCGGTCATCATCGCCACGACCAGCGGCTGGCTGATCGTTTGGCCATGGCCGATCGGCAAGGCGGTGTCTTCCCAGGCCCGATCCTGAAAGCTTGCAGGGACAAAGAGTTCTCGCGGGATTCGCTCGATCGCCCCCAGAACCGCGGCGTCGGTCACGCCCGAACGGCGGAGCGACATCAACAAACGAAGCTTGCGCGCGTCCGTTGTCATGTCCCTGCCCTATCTCAAGGATTCTGCAAAGGCGGACAAAGACGGGAAATGGGTCAGATCGAGATAGATCGGCGTCACCGAAATACCGCCGCCCTCAACGACCGCAATATCCGTATCCTGCGGAACTTCCTCCCCGGACCGTTGCGGACCGATCCAGAAATATGGGCGCCCTCTCGGGTCAAACCGCTCCCTCAGATCGTCCCCCAGCTTACGGCGACCATGCCGAACGAGACGCACGCCGGTGACCGCATCGGGTGCCACAGCTGGGAAGTTGATATTCAGCATTACGTTTTCTGGCCATGCCGCACCGGCCAAGCGACGGATCAGATCCGCCCCACGCGCCTCTGGCACGGCAAACGACAAAGGCTCGCCCTCTTCCACGCGTTGGCTGATCGCGATGGCGCGTACACCCAGCAACGTGGCCTCCATCGCCGCTGCCACAGTCCCCGAATAGGTCACGTCGTCACCGATATTGGCGCCGTGATTGATGCCGGACAGAACCAGGTCGGGGCGGCGGTCGCGCAGCAGATGGTTCATCGCCAGCATGACGCAATCCGTCGGCGTACCGTCCACCGAAAAATGCTGCTCATCGTAATTGCGCAGCCTGAGGGGACGATGGATCGTCAAAGAATGACTGGCCCCCGATTGCTCGGTTTCGGGCGCACAGACCCAGACGTCGTCGGTCAAGGCTCGGGCGATCTTTTCGAGAACCTTGATGCCGGTCGAATGGATGCTGTCGTCGTTCGAAATCAGGATACGGGCGCGCGATAGGTCGATCGGCGATCTATCCATTGGCTTTGATCGCTTCCAACCCACCCATATAGGGCTTTAAGACCTCCGGGATCAGGATGGAGCCGTCCGGCTGCTGATAGTTCTCGATTACTGCAACCAGCGTGCGTCCCACTGCCAGGCCTGAGCCATTCAGTGTGTGGACGAATTCCGGCGTGCCTTCGCCGCCGCGTGGACGCGCGCGCGCCTTCATGCGACGGCCCTGGAAATCGCCGCAGTTCGAGCAGCTCGAGATTTCGCGATAGGTCCCCTGCCCCGGCAACCAGACCTCGATGTCATAGGTCTTGCGGGCGGAAAACCCCATATCGCCGGCGCACAGCATCACGGTACGGAAGGGCAAGCCAAGGCGTGTCAGAACGGTTTCCGCCGCGGCGGTCATCCGCTCGTGCTCAGCGTCCGACTGATCCGGCGCTGTGATCGAAACCAGCTCCACTTTCCAAAACTGATGCTGGCGGATCATGCCGNNGGATCATGCCGCGCGTGTCGCGCCCGGCCGCCCCGGCTTCCGAGCGGAAACAAGGCGTCAGCGCGGTCATCCGCCTGGGCAGCGTTTCGGACTCGAGTATCTGATCGGCAACCAGATTGGTCAGCGACACCTCCGCCGTCGGTATCAGCCAATAGCCGTTGGTGGTCTGGAACAGATCTTCGGCGAATTTGGGCAATTGCCCTGTGCCGAACATCGCCCCATCGCGCACCATCAACGGGACCGACATCTCGCGATAGCCGAATTCCGTAGTGTGCAGGTCAATCATGAATTGCCCCAGCGCCCGTTCCAACCGCGTAAATGCGCCCGACAAAACCGTAAAGCGGGCGCCCGACAATTTCGAACCTGCTGCGAAATCCATAAGCCCGAGCGCCTCGCCCAGCGCCACGTGATCCTTGGGCGCGGCGATTGCCGGCGGCTTGCCGAAACGGCGGATTTCGACATTGCCGGTTTCGTCAGTCCCTTCCGGTACGTCTGCAGCGGGGAGATTCGGCAAAGTAGCCAGGATGGCTTCCAGCCGTTCCCCAACGGATTTCTCCGTTTCTTCCAGCACCGGCAGATCGGCTTTGATGACCGCGACTTCGGCCATCAATGCCGCGGCAGCGGCTTCGTCCTTGCGCCGCTTGGCCTCGCCCACTTCCTTGGACGCCTCGTTACGGCGAGCAAGCGATTGCTGAATCTTGGTCTGAAGCTGCCGCCGCTCCACATCCAAGGTCAGAATCAAGGGGGATTTCGGCTCCAGTCCGCGGCGCGCCCAGCCGCGGTCGAAGCTCGCCGGATCGTCGCGAATCGCGCGCAAATCGAACATGACAGACCGTTCAAAGAAAGGGAGCGAACTTATAACCGCCGAATCGGCCGAAATCTACGGTACGACGTTCTTTTCGGACACTGCTTTTTCCGCCGCTTCCTCGGCCGCGCGCCGACGGCGGCGGCGCGCTTCGATGATCCGGCCGATAATGATCGAAATCTCATAAAGTCCGACCAATGGGATTGCCATCATCATCATGCTCAGCGCATCCGGCGGAGTCAGGATCGCGGAGACGATAAAGCCGGCCACGATCGCGAATCGACGCTGTTTGGCCAGAGTCTTGGTCTCCAGCAATTCGGCGCTGACCAGCAATGTCAGCAGAACCGGCAGTTCGAAGACGATGCCGAATCCCAGAATCAGCTGGATGATCAGATCGAGATATTCGCTGACTTTGGGTTCGGCCGTGATCGCAAGCGCCCCATCATGTGCCACCTCCTCGAAACTGGCGAAAAAGCGGAAGGCATTGGGGATGAAAATGTAATAGACGAACGAAGCGCCCATCGCGAACATGATCGGCGTCGCGACCAGGAACGGCAGGAATGCGCCCTTCTCATGCTTATAGAGACCAGGTGCGACAAACCCCCAAACCTGGGAAGCGATGATCGGGAAGGCCAAAACCAACCCGCCGAACATAGCCACCTTCACATTCGCAAAAAACTTCTCCTGCAGCGCCGTATAAATCAGGTGGCGCCCCTCCTGCCCTTGCCAGACATTGGCAAGCGGCCGGGTCAGAAAATCGAAGATCGGATTGGCGAAGACGAAAGCGATAATAAAACAGACGACGAATGCACCCAGAGACCAGATGATGCGGCGGCGCAGTTCGATCAGATGCTCCATCAGGGGCATCTTCTTGTCGTCGGGATTTTCCCCGGCGGCGTCGGTCATAACGATGTTTCGGACGTAACGGGGGCAGCCGCCTTCTTCGCGCGCGGTTTGCGCGGCTTGGCAGGTTTAGCCTCAGCCAGGTCGGGTGTCGGCGGCGCGGAAACATGCACGCTGTCCGCAGTCGTCGGTTCCGGCGCGGCAATGGCGGGCGGCAAAGGCGCCGGCTCCTCCACAGTCGTCACTGTCTGAACGCCCGAGAGCAACTCATGCAGATTGTCCGGCGGGGCCATTGCCTTGGCGATTTCCTTGTCCGGATCGACCAACGCTTCGATGTGCGACGACAGCGGCGTCATCGCCAGCTTGCGGGCCTGTTCACGCAGTTCGTCCAATTCGGCTTCGCGCACCAGGTCATCCACATGCCCCTGGAATTCGCGCGCAAGCTTTCGTCCGGCCGACATCCAGCGCGCTGCGGTCTTCATAGCTTTCGGCAAATCGTTTGGGCCGATAAAAACCAGCGCCACGACCCCGATAATGAGAATTTCGCTCCAGGAGAATCCGAACATGACCCGTCAGCGCATGGTTGAGTTAGCGCATGGTTTCTGGCGCGACGCGCAAACCGCGCCGCGTGGTGCCGCCCAACGCCTCAGCGCCGTAGCACGTCGTCGTGGCGGACGCCGCTCTCGACTGTTTGGGTTCCCACCGGACGCGCCTGATCGATCACGCCGCGCGCCTCGTCTTCTTCACGCTTGCGTTCCTCATCGCTTTTAAGTCCGGCCTTGAAGGAATTGATGCCCTTGCCGAAGTCGCCCATGATTTTGGACAGCTTCCCGCCGCCGCCGAACACAAGAACGACGACCGCCAGGACGATCAACAGATGCCAAATGCTCAAGCCACCCATGGCGTCACACTTTCAAAAAAAGCGGTGCTCCGGACAATTTCCCGGCGATGAGCCCGCATGAACCACATCGCATTATCGCAAAGCCCCTTTACTAACGCAAAGGGCTTGCTCGTCTATCGACAGGCTGTATGTGGTCCCGACCGTACGCGAAAGCAACAAAGATCGGAATCAATGCGATCCGCGACCGGATCTGCTTCCATAACCTAGAACAGCGAGCCTGTCTGATCGTCGGCTTCGTGGCCGTCGTCGGTTTCCTCCGGCTCGGTCAGGGTTTGGATTGCCGGTCGCTTGTCGAGCAAGCCCGTCGCTTTCAACTCGTCGACACCCGGCAAATCCGCCAAGCCGCTCAACCCGAAATGGTCCAGGAAATTCTCGGTGGTAATCCAGGTCCCCGGGCGACCGGGGGTCTCGCGGCGGTGGCCCGGCTTGATCCAATCCGCCTCGATCAGCACGTCCAGCGTGCCGCGCGCAGTCGCCACACCGCGGATGGTCTCGATCTCGGCCCGGCTGACAGGCTGATGATAGGCGATGACCGCCAGCGTTTCGACTGCAGCGCGCGAAAGCTTGCGCACCTGTGAGCGCTCGATACGCAACCGGTCACCCAAATCGGCTGCGGTGCGAAAGGCCCATGACCCGCCCCGCTCGACCAGATTGACGCCGCGACCGGAATAGTCGGCCTGCAACCGCGCAAGCAAAGCCCCGACATCGGTCCCCTCGCCGAAATGGCGGGCGAGTATCTTTTCCGACAAGGGCTCGGCCGAGGCGAACAACAGTGCCTCCACCAAGCGGATGGAATCAAAATCTTCGGCGCTCACGCGTGTTTCTTCCTGTCGGTCGGGGTAGAGCGAATATAGATCGGCTCGAAACTGGCGTCCTGCCGGATAACGACGACCCCGCGCTTGGCCAGTTCCAGCGTGGCGCCGAAGGTCGCTGCCACAGCCGAACGCCCGATCAATGACCTTTGCTCGCCTCCGGCCACCTGGTCGAGATCGTATGACGGCAAGAATTGGGACAACAGCGTCCACATCGGCAGTCGGCCGATCATCTTAGAGAGCCGTTCGATCGCGGTTTCGACTGAGTGCAGCATAAATGGCTCGATCGTATAGAGCTGCCGCTCGTGACGGCTGAGATGCTGCCCGTAGGTCGCCAGCAGGTCGAACAGACCCAGCGTGAAAATATCCTTCCGGTCGATGACAATCGGCTCGGGTGCTCCACGCTCAAAAAAATCTCTTCCCAATTGCGGCAGGCCCTGCAGGCGCGCGCCTGCCTGCCGCATCGATTCCAGCCGGCGAAGCTGGAATGCCAGCGCATCCGCCATTTCGGCAGCCGAGGCTTCCTCCTCGCCTTCCGGCTCGGGCAGCAGCAGCTTCGACTTGAGGAAGGCCAGCCAGGAGGCCATCACCAAATAGTCGGCTGCTAGTTCAAGCCGTAGGCTGCGCGCGCGTTCGATGAAGGCAAGATATTGCTCTGCCAGCGCCAGAATCGAGATCTTGGTCAGATCCACCTTCTGGTCGCGCGCCAAGGTCAGCAAGACATCGATCGGCCCTCCATAGCCGTCGAGGTCGAGCAGAAACTGCCCGTCATCGTCGACTTCGATCTCGGGATCTTCGAACTCAGTTATTTGCGCCGGTGAAATTACCATGGCGGCAGGCCGGCCAAGAGATCCCACTCGGCGTCTTCGTCGAATTCCACCCGACCCTGTCTCATCCATTCGGCACCGGACGCCAGTCTGGCGGCCGCCTTACTGCTGATTGGGCCGACTTGGGGCGCAATCTCTTGCATTTCGGAAAGAACGCCAGAGCAATGCAAAGTCAGATCACAGCCGGCAGCGAGCGTAGCGGTGGCATTATCGGCGAGCGAGCCCTGCAATGCCTTCATGCCGATATCGTCGGCGATGAGAACACCGCCATATCCGATATCGCCCCGAATTGCCGCCTCGATCGCCACAGGTGAAACCGATGCTGGGCGATCCTTGTCGAAGGCGGCATAGACACAATGCGCCACCATTGCCCAGGGCGCATCGGCGACAGAGCGAAAGGCGGCAAAATCGGTCGCTTCCAGGGTCGCTCGGTCGGTATTGATTCGCGGCAGCGCCAAATGGCTGTCGGCTGTTGCGCGCCCGTGACCCGGAATATGTTTGACGATCGGCGTCACGCCTGCATCGCGTAGGCCGTGGCACACTGCTGCCGCCAGAATCCCAACCAGGGTAGGGTCCGACGAAAACGCCCGGTCACCGATAACCCCATGAGTTTCCGGCAGCAAAAGGTCGGCGACGGGTGCGCAGGCTACATCGATGCCAAGCGGCGACAGCATCGAGCCGATAAGACGACCGATGGCCCTGGCGGCAACAATACCCGCGGCAGAGTCGCTTTCGGCGAGAAGACCAACCGCCCGCGCCGGAGGCAATTTCCGCCAGTGAGGCGGCCCAAGTCGCGCCACACGTCCGCCTTCTTGATCGATCAGGACAGGCGCATCCAGACGCCCGACACTATCGCGAAGGTCCCTAACAAGTTGAAATACTTGCTCTGGTTTATCGATATTTCGTCTAAATAAAATAAAGCCGAGTGGATCGGACTCGGCGAAGAAACGTCGCTCACTCGCGCTCAGGGCGGTCCCAGCGCATCCAAAAATAATCGACCGGCTGGCCCGTCCCATTGCTTTCGGCACTGACACGAACTCAGGGTTTGACGACAATGCAGCCGAGGCCTTCGGTGCGTAGACGCGTGCAGGTCGACTTGGCGCTGGCCTGGTTCAGCGGACCGGCCTCCAGACGATAAAACGTCCCCTTACCGGTAACCTCTACTTTGCTGGACGAATTTTTCAGGCTGGCCAATTCAGGAAAACGATGCTTGAGACGCGCCCACTCGCCGGCAACCGCGTCGGGGCTGCGCACCGCGCTCAACTGTAAGCGGTATGAGCCCGAAGCCGCAGCCTGATTTGCAGGCGGTGGTTCGGACGCATTGCCGATCAGTGCCGCAATGCTCGTCGGCGCCGCGTTTTTGGCGGGGACCGGTTTCGCTTGCACTGCAACCGGCGACTTTGCCGGTGCTGCCGCGGGTTGGGTGATAATGGAACCCGGCGTTGGGGCCAATGCGGTCGGCGATGCAGTATCCGTAACCTGGACACCGCCAGTAATCTGCGGCGCAGGGGTAATCGTCACCGGCTGAGTAACCAGGGTCGGCTTGGCTGCGACCTGTTTGGCCGGCGGTGGAGCAACAGCGGCCGCGGTATCGGCCGCAGCCCCGGATGTCTGCGCAGGCGCAGGAGGCGCATTGGCCGGCGCAGCGTCCACTGCTCCGGTTTGCGGGCGTGCAACGGGCTCCTCTGTCGGAGGAAGCAGTTTTTCCACCACGGGCTTTTGCCCGTTCTGGTTCAACCGGTCATAGACAGTCGAATCCTGAAACGGGATCTCCTGACCGCCGGGATTGTCCGGTTTGACTTTCACCGGTCCGCTATCTGCCTTGACTAGCGGCGGCGGCCCGGACCGGTTGGCGTCACGGCCGTTTTGATAGGCGAACCAGATAACGCCACCGAAAGCAGCGGCAGCGGCAACAACCGCGATCGACGGCCAGATCGATCGACGCTTTGGGGGATCGATATTGCGATCGCCGGGCGCAATGCCGGGATCGGCTCTGAGTTCCCCGCGATGCTCCCAATTCATGAGCGCAATTCCTCCGCCGGCTCTACACCGATCAGGCGCAATCCGCCGGCAAGTACGATCGCCACGGACTGAACCAAAGCCAATCGCGCAATTGTCAGCGAACGGTCGCTTTCGAGCAAGAAGCGGAGCGTGGCGTTATCTTTCCCGCGTGTCCATAATTGGTGAAAAGAAGCAGCCAAGTCATAGAGATAAAAGGCGATTCTGTGCGGTTCATGGGCTTCAGCCGCACCCGACACAACAGCTGGCCAGGCAGCCATACGGCGAATCAGCTCCAACTCTTCGGGCGAATCGAGGCGATTGGTATCGGCGCCGAGTAGCGACTCGGGGTGCAAAATCGCAGCCGAATACTGCTCCGCCGCAAGCCGCAGAACCGAACGACAGCGGGCATGGGCATATTGGACATAGAATACCGGATTGTCCTTAGACTGCTCGGTCACCTTGGCGAAGTCGAAATCCAAAGTCTGATCGTTGCGCCGCGTCAGCATGATGAAACGCACGACGCCCCGGCCGACCTCATCGATAATATCGCGCAAGGTCACGAACGTGCCGGATCGCTTGGACATTTTTACCGGCTGGCCGTCCTGCAGCAGATTCACAAGCTGGCACAGCTTGATGTCGAGTTCCGCCTTCCCGTCCGTCACCGCAGCAACGGCAGCCGAAATGCGCTTTACCCAACCGCCGTGATCCGCCCCGACAATATCGATTAGCGTCGGGTAGTCCCGGCTGAATTTGTCAAAATGATAGGCTATATCATTGGCAAAATAGGTGAAACTGCCGTCTGCCTTGGCGATCGGACGATCGACGTCGTCACCGAATTGCGTGGAGCGGAACAGCAATTGCTCCCGCGGCTCCCAATCGTCGAGTTGCTTGCCTTTTGGCGGTTCCAATATCCCCGTATAAAGCAGCCCCCGGCGCTCAAGCTCGGCCAATGCGCGCTTCACAGCACCGGATTCGACCAGCGCCCGTTCCGACGAAAAACGATCCATATGGACCCCCAGCGCGCCCAGATCGTCTTTGATCGATTCCATCATTTGCGCCACGGCGAAAGCGCGCAGCACTGGCAGCCATTCGGCCTCAGATGAGCTCAACCACTTCTCACCGTCACGGGCCGCAAGCGCCTGCCCGACAGCTTTCAGATATTCGCCGGGATAAAAGCCCGGCGGAATCTCGGCGATGGTCTCTCCTAGAGCTTCGCGATACCGCAGGAAGGTCGAGCGGGCCAAAACATCTACCTGTGCGCCGGCATCGTTGATGTAATATTCCCGGCAAACCTCATAGCCGGTCTTTGCAAGCAGATTGGCGATCGCATCACCCACCACCGCGCCGCGCGCATGTCCTGCGGTCAGCGGTCCGGTCGGGTTGGCCGAGACATATTCGACATTGACCCGCCGCCCCTTGCCTTCGTCGCTTTCGCCAAAGTCTGTCCCTGCCGTCAGAACATCCTTCAAGCGCTCCCGCCAGAAGCTTTCGGTCAGACGCAGATTGATGAAACCCGGCCCGGCGATCTCGGCGCCCGCGACCTGGGGATGGGCGGTCAGGCGCGGCAGCAGCAGTTCTGCCAGGTCGCGGGGCTTCAAGCCGGCCGGCTTGGACAGCACCATAGCGGCGTTCGTCGCCAGATCGCCGTGCGAGGCCTCGCGCGGCGCCTCTACAGCAACACGCGACATATCCAGGCCGGCCGGCAGACTTCCGGAGGCTATCAAATCCTGTAAAACCGACCGAACGACGGCTGAGAAGTGTTTATAAATATTCATTATTATGGTTCATGAAAATCGAAAAAACGTTGATGTTCGGCGATGGCGAAACGATCCGTCATGCCGGCGATATAATCCGCGATCACGCGCGGCTTGGTTCCGCTCGGACCCTCGCCGCCGATCCTTACCTGCCATTCGGTTGGCAGCGTGTCCGGCTCTGCGAAGAACTGATCGAATAAATCGGCCACGATCCGCCGCGCCTTGCTGGTCATGCGATTGACCCGATAATCGTGATAGAGCCGGGTATTGAGAAAGTGCCGCAATTCCTTTTCCGCGCTCGCCACAGCCATCGACAGGGCGACCATCGGACGCCCCGCTTGGCGTATTGAATCGGCCGAATGCGGCGCAAGTACGGCAAGTCTGTTTTGCGATTCCTCGACAAGATCGCGCACGAGCCGGTCGATCAGCCTGCGTGTGGTTTCATGAATCGCGCGTCCGGATTCCAGACCGGGATAGCGTCCCGTCACCTCGCGGATGATGTCTCCGACCAAAGGCAGGTCCGAAAGCTCGTCCAGCGTGAAAAATCCGGCGCGGATACCGTCCTCGATGTCATGGGTATTATAGGCAATGTCGTCTGAAAAGGCTGCGATCTGCGCCTCTATCCCAGCATAGCTGGTCAATTCCAGGTCGAATTCATGGCGAAAGGCATCGATGGTGATCGGCAGCACCGTCCCTTCCTTCAGCGGCAGCAGCGGGCCGTTGTGCTTAACCAGCCCGTCCAGAGCCTCCCAGGACAGGTTCAATCCGTCGAACTCGGCATAGCGCCCCTCGAGCTTGGTGACGATGCGCAATGCCTGATCATTATGGTTGAAGCCGCCGAAATCGATCATGCAGGCATCCAGCGCATGCTCGCCCGCATGGCCGAAGGGCGTATGCCCCAGATCGTGCGCTAGCGCCACCGCCTCGGCCAAATCCTCATCGACGTGCAGCACGCGGGCGATGGAGCGGGCGATCTGCCCGACCTCGATCGAATGGGTAAGCCGCGTGCGATAATAATCGCCCTCGTGATAGACGAAGACCTGGGTTTTGTACTGAAGCTTGCGGAAAGCGCCCGAATGGATGATCCGGTCCCGGTCGCGCTGAAATACCGTGCGCGTCAGGCTCTCCGGTTCGGCATATAGCCGTCCGCGCGACCGCGCAGGATCGGACGCATAGGGCGCCCGGCCCTGGACAGCGCCCGCAGGCGCAGGCTGGCGTTCCGGCTGATGAATCATGGTGCGGACACTAGCTGTGCGGGGCTTTGACCGCAACGGCGGGAATAGCGCGATTGAAATGGCCTGCCGCTATGAGCAATCAAACAAACACATCAGGCCAAAATCCATGTGCGGCTGCATGTGACAGTGGAAAAGACTGAGTCCCCGTTGGTCTGCGGTGAAATCGACCTCCATTTCCTGGAATTTCCCCAGCATCGCCACATCCTTCATCACGCCCCCGGTCGGGATGCCCGCAATGCTGGTTAGTTCGAAGCTGTGACGATGCAGATGCATCGGGTGAACATCGTCGGTGGCGTTGCGCATGTGCAACCGATAGCGCCTACCGAATTTCAGCCGAAATAGAGGATCCATCTTATCCATGGCAAAGGCCACGCCATTGATCATGAACTGATCGAAGCCGCCCAACGCCGCCGGATTAGAAGTGATCGTCATCTCGATGACCTCGTCGGGCGTCGCCGGCTTGGCATCCGGCTTGGCAAACAAGCCATAGTTCCAGCGGAACGGTTCGGGTTTAACCCATTGGGGCTTACCGGTCGCGCCGGCATATTCTACCACAATGCCCATTCCGCGGTTGCGATCCTCATCCATCAGATCGCCCATGACCCAAATTCCGGGGTTTTTCATCTCCACGATCGCCGATATGCGCTCGGCCGTACCGATCCATAGTACCGGGACCTCCGCCGGATTGGGCACGACATTGCCATCCAGCGACACGACTTTGAAGACATGTCCCGGAAGCGCCAGGCTACGGATCTCGCTGGCGCTGGCATTCAGAACATGGAACAGCACCCGTTCGCCCTGCTTTACACGTATCGCTTCGCCCTCGCCCAGCATGTGGCCATTGATCGAAAAAAGATTGTAGGCAACCTCAAATCCATCCGGCAGTCCTTTCTTCGCCGCTGCCTGCACCGACGCCTCGCTCGCCTCGCGCAACGCCGCCACCTCGGTTTTAGGCGCCAGAAAATCGAGCGCCATTTCGGTCCGGCTAAAATACGGGTCGAACTCCTTCAACGTCAGGAAGACTTCCCGGTCATAGGCGCCAGGTTCGCGTCTTGGTTCGATATAGACTGGGCCTGCCAGGCCGTTGTACAGCCCGCGAGAAAGATCTGCCCCCGCCGTCATATGCGTATGATAGAAGCGCAAACCCGATGGACCGGGCGTGAATTTGATCCGCCGCATGCCATGTGCCGGGATGAAGGGCGTGCCCTCCTCCGATGCGCCATCTACCGCCGGCGGCAGGAATTGGCCGTGCCAATGAAACTGCTCAGGCGTGTCGGTGTCATTGTGGATATCGATCGTGACCGCTCTGCCTTCCTGAAGGCGCAGCAAGGGTCCGGGAAACTGCCCGTTATAGAGCTTAGTCGAGACAATCGTATCAGCCGCCAACTCCACCAAACCGGTAGCGATTCTGATCGTATGATCCGCGATGCCTTTTGGCGGATTAGTATCATGAAGGACATGGTCCATGGTCTGCGCCCCCGCAACGAGCGGGATAGCACCTGACAGGGACGCAGCGGCCCCAAGTTTGAGAAGATGACGGCGGTCGAGTGTCATTCTGATTCCATCATAAGTTGCTCACACAGGCTTCTCTCACAGGCGGAGGGGCTAAATTCCCGGAAATCGATCCGCAGTCGAAGGTGAGCTCGTCGGCCAAAGTTTACTTGAAACGGTATCGGGGCGAATGGCCATCGTCTTCACCTCATTGCACCCCGTCCTTATGCACACTAAGTTCTGGGGCAGGAGATCGCCATGACCAACCTCGCCACCGATTCGACCCAACCAACCATCCCGCCGCCCGCGCGCACGATTGTGCTGACGGCGTCGGCGGCTAAGCGCATCAAGACGCTGAATGCGCAGAGCGGCACCAACCAGATGTTCAGGGTAACGGTCAACGGCGGAGGCTGCTCCGGCTTCCAGTACGAATTCAAGCTTGACGACCAATTGAACGACGATGACCTGACATTCGAACGCGACGGCTCGGTGCTGGTCACCGACGAGACCTCAATAGACCTCATTGCCGGTGCCGAGGTCGATTTCATCGATGATCTGATGGGGGCCTATTTCCAGGTGCGCAATCCCAACGCCACCTCGTCCTGCGGTTGCGGTACATCTTTCGCGATTTCTTGAGCCGCGCTTTTAAGTGCTGAGGCTCGCGACCTGGAACGTCAATTCGATCAAAGCCCGGCTGCCCATCGTACGCGATTGGCTCGCCGCCGACGGCCCCGATATCGTTTGTCTTCAGGAAATCAAAACCACGGATTTCCCGTCGTTCGAGTTTGAAGCTCTGGGTTACAAGAGCCTGTTCGTCGGCCAGAAGTCCTACAACGGCGTCGCCATCCTGTCGAAACTGCCGATCAAGGGCGCTGAAACCGCCCTGCCCGAAGGTGACGGCGACGACCATGCCCGCTTTATCGCTGCCGATATCGACGGGCTTCATGTCATCAATATCTATCTACCGAACGGCAACCCGATCGGCACCGAAAAATTTAATTACAAGCTCGCTTGGATGGACCGCCTGCAGCGGCATCTGGCCAAACTGCTCGCGGCCGAAACCCCCTTCGTGATCGGCGGCGATTTCAATGTTATCCCCGAAGATGAAGACTGCTATGACCCGCGGGTCTGGACCGGCGATGCGCTGTTCCAACCCGAAAGCCGCGGACGCTACCGCGCCATGCTGAACATGGGGCTGACTGATGCGCTCCGCACGATCAACCCCGGCAAAGCGCATCTCTACACGTTCTGGGACTATCAGGCCGGCCGCTGGCAACGCGACCAGGGCATCCGCATCGACCATTGGCTGCTGTCGCCCGAGGCGGCGGACCGCCTACAGGATTGCACAGTCGACAAGACACCTCGGGGTCTTGAACGCGCTTCAGACCACACACCGGTGATCCTAACGCTCCGCGACTAGGCCGAGTGCGGCGGCCCGTCCGCCAACGCATCGAGCATCCCGCGCATTGCGCCGAGTTGAGGCGCGAAAATACCATAACGGCCCGCAAACCAGAACGGATCATTATAGGTCATATGGGTTTTGCCGGCTTCATCGGTCCAGACCAGAATGCGCAACGGCAGGTCGAGACCCAGGCGCTGGTCCTTCTGCATCAAAGGTGTGCCAGTCACGGGATTGCCGAAGATCAGCACCGTTGTCGGCGGCAGCGTCATACCAGCTGCGCTTGCCCCCGCTGCGTGATCGATCCGCGCATAAATGGTCGCCCCCTTGGCGCCAAGTACGGCCTCGATCCATTCCAGCGTTGCAGCAGCGTCCAGCGGACTGTCGACCGTAATCAAACCTTCGGGCTTCATCGTTTCTTCCCTATCATCACATTTGTTGGCGTTTGGAAAATAATAGCAGAATGCTGAACACAATAATCGCCAGCAATAAAGATCGCTCAATACCGCTTCACGCCGCAGCCTACTGGCGCTGAATGTCTCGGACAATGCGGTCTCGGGCGCACATCCTGAACGAATGCGACTACTCCTAGTCGTCGATCGCCTGATAGAGCAGATTGCCGAAATCGGCCTCGATCTTCGGGCTCAGTGGGCCGACAAGAAGCTGGATCATCATTACCGCAGTTAAATCTTCCTGCGGGTCGTTGAACCACGTGGTGCCGAACGCCCCGCCCCAGCCAAATCGCCCGACCGACCCAAGGCCATATTGTCCGGCCAACCGGTCGACAATGGATACACCAAGACCGAATCCCCGCGCAGACCACATATCAAAACCCAGGAACAACATGTTTCTCTGCTCCTGGGTCAGGAAATCGGTGGTCATCAGCTCTATCGTCTTGCGCGACAAAAGCCTTTCGCCGTTCGATGCTCTGCCGTCGCGAAGCATAAGGCCGAATTTTGCGTAATCGTCCGCCGTCGACACAAGCCCTGCCGACCCCGATGGAACGGATTGTTGAAGGGCCCAAGGGCTGCTCTCGGGCCGATCAACCAGGGCCCGCTTGCCGGTTAGCGGATCGGGCATATGGGCGACCGATAGTCGCGCGCGCTTATCCCTCGCCACATGGAATCCGGTATCGACCATGCCAAGCGGCGCGAACAGGCGCGCCCCCAGGAAATCCTCCAGGAGCATCCCGGATATGCGCCCGACCAGGAAGCCGAGAACGTCGGTGGCAAAGCCGTAGTTGAACCGCGCCCCGGGGTCATAGACCAGCGGCAATGCGCCGAGCCGCGCGAGCCATTCCTCTGGGTCGGACCCGGCGAGCAGCAGAGCATTGCCGATATGAAGCTTTGCCGCCTCGGCCGCGATCGGCCCGGTATCGGCAAACTGGCTGACAAGCCCAGGCCGATGTGTCATCAGATCCAGCACGGTGATCGGACGCGCGGCAGGATAGGTATCGTCGATCGCCCCACCCGGGTCTCGCATCACCTGCCGATCTGCAAGTTCAGGCAGCCATTTGTCGACCGGATCGTCGAGCCTGAGCCTGCCCTCTTCCAAAAGCATCAAAGCGGCGACACTAACCACAGGCTTGGTCATCGAGGCGATACGGAAAATCGTGTCGCGCGCAATCGGCGTGCGCGCTTCCTCATCTCGCCAGCCTAACGCGTCACTATGGACCTCGTATCCGTGGCGATGAACAAGCGTAACAACGCCCGCCACTTCGCCCCGATCGACATAGCCGCGCATCGCGTCGCTGAGACGCATCAATCGTGACTTCGATACACCCTGGTTAGCGACCACGGTCCCTCCAGTTTTTTTATTTCAGGTCTTTCGGATTGCCAGCCAGTATGGTGCTGACCCGGCTGATTTTCTTTTCGCCATCCAGGCTCCAATAGAGCGTATCGCCGTCGCGCCCGACCTGGGAACAGACGGCAGGATCGCCGTCGAGCGCGGTGCAGAACGTGTCTCCGCGAACCTCCCAGGTGCCCTCGTAAGGCTGCCCGTCGGAGATGCCGTGTAGCTTTCCGTCGGGCGCATAATATTCGATGAAGCCGCCCGGCAACATTGCCGTGTGATCGGCTAAAATCGCGCTAATTTCAGGCCCAGAAACCGGCAGCGGGTGCACAGCACATCCCGACAGAAGTCCTATGAAAATGATTGCTGTTGCAGACAAAAATCTGGGTATCGGCATAAACATGCGCTCGGCTTGGCCTTCGGCGAATTGGGACTGCATATTTTGCCGAGACCTTAGCCGCCGGGGCATTGCCGAGCAAGGAAGCGGACGCGCCTAATTGGCCAGCATCTCCAACGCATTCCGGACCTTGTCCGCGGCAGCCGCGTAATCGGCACGCCGGTCGCGCTGCTCCACCACGACTTCCTCCGGGGCGCGCTCAAGGAACTGAGCGTTGCCGAGCTTCTTGTCGATCCTCTCGATCTCCCCCGCGATACGCTTCAGTTCCTTGTCCAATCGAAACTTTTCCTCGGCGAAGTCGATCGTACCCGCCAACGGCAGGACGATGGTCATTTCATCCATTCCCACACGTGCCGCGCCGCCCGAAGGCGCATCACGCGCAGGATCTGTGGCATCGACGCGGGCCATCCGCTCGATCAGACCGCGATATTGCCCGACCCGGCGTAGGCTTTCCCCACCGGCATCCTTAAGGATCATTGGAATGATTGCAGCCGCCGGCACATTGATGTCAGATCGCGTACTGCGAATGGCCGAGATTAGACGGACCAGCCAATCGATCTCGTCCTTCGCAGCAAGGTCGACGAAGCCATCGCCGAATTCCGGCCAATCGGAGGTCGCTAGCAGGTGTCCGCTGCGGTCGCCCAGTTTTTCGTACAGTTCCTCGCTGATGAACGGCATGATCGGGTGCAGCAGACGTAAGATTTCATCCAACAGCCAAGCGGTCGTGGCGCGGGTTTCCACCGCCCCCTCGCCGCCCGCCGCCAGCAGCGGCTTAGTGAATTCCAGGTACCAGTCGCAGAAGCTGCCCCAGGCGAACTGGTAAATTCCCAGCGCCGCTTCGCTGAAACGCAAACCGTCGATTGCCTCACTCATTCTTGCTGCCGTCAGCGCTAGCTCGCCCACCGCCCAGCGGTTGACCGGCAGCTTGACCGCCGCCGGATCGAAACCCGGCACGGGACGACACTCATTCATCTGGCAGAAACGCGCGGCATTCCAAAGTTTGGTCGCAAAATTCCGATAACCCTCGACCCGCGATTCCGAGAGTCGGATGTCGCGGCCCTGGGCAGTCAGCGCAGCCAAAGTGAAACGCAGTGCATCGGCGCCGAATTTGTCGATAAGTACCAATGGATCGATGACATTGCCCTTGGTCTTGGACATTTTCTGCCCGTGCTCGTCGCGCACCAGGGCATGGATATAGACGCGCCGGAAAGGCACATCGCCCATGAAATGCAACCCCATCATCATCATCCGAGCGACCCAGAAAAAGATAATGTCAAAGCTGGTGACCAGCAGATCGGTCGGGTAATGCTCGGTCAGTTCAGGCGTATTCTCCGGCCACCCCAGTGTCGAGAACGGCCAAAGAGCAGACGAAAACCATGTATCGAGCACGTCGGTGTCGCGCACCAATTCGACGTCATGGCCGTAATGAGTCAGGGCGGCCTGCAGGGCCTGCGTTTCGGTTTCTTCGACGAAAATATGATGATCCGGTCCATACCAGGCCGGAATGCGATGGCCCCACCAAAGCTGCCGGCTGATGCACCATGGCTGGATATTGCGCAGCCAGTCGAAATAAGTCTTTTCCCACTGCGCCGGGATGATCTGGGTGCGACCATCTTCAACGGCCGCAATGGCAGGTTTGGCCAAGGTCGCTGCATCGACGTACCATTGATCGGTCAGCCAGGGCTCGATCGTAACGCCGGACCGGTCCCCGGTCGGCAATGTGTGGTCGTGTGGCTCGACCTTCTCGATAACACCTGCCTCTTCCAATTCGGCCAGGATGCGCTTGCGCGCCTCATAGCGGTCGAGCCCGTGAAAGCGCTCTGGCGCATTCTCGTTGATATGGGCATTGAGATCGAAAATATTGATTAATTCCAACCCGTGCCGACGCGCCACTTCGAAGTCGTTGAAATCATGGGCGGGCGTGATCTTCACGGCGCCGCTGCCGGTTTGCGGGTCGGCATGTTCGTCGGCGACAATCGGTAGCAATCGCCCTACCAGCGGCAGAATGGCGTGGCAACCGATGAGGTCCTTATAGCGCTCGTCTTCCGGGTTCACCGCGACAGCGGTATCGCCCAACATGGTCTCCGGCCGGGTTGTGGCGACCACCAGGAAGCGGTCGGACAGGCCTTCGATGGCATAGCGAAGATGCCACAAAGAACCTTTGTGCGGCTTGGCTTCAACCTCAAGGTCCGAGATCGCGGTGTGGAGCTTCGGGTCCCAATTGACCAGGCGCTTATCGCGATAAATCAACCCTTCCTTGTGAAGCCGAACGAACACCTTGCGCACGGCATCCGACAGGCCTTCGTCCATCGTAAAGCGCTCGCGCGACCAATCCGGCGAAGTTCCCAGCCGATGCAACTGATTGACGATCGCGCCGCCTGATTCCGCTTTCCATTGCCAGATGCGATCGACGAAGGCATCTCGCGTGAAATCGAGACGCTTCTTTCCTTCAGACGCCAACTGCCGCTCGACGATCATCTGCGTGGCAATCCCGGCATGGTCGGTGCCCGGTTGCCACAGAACCCGGTCCTTGCGCATCCGGCGATAGCGGATGACGACATCCTGCAGCGTGTGGTTCAGCGCGTGTCCGACATGCAGGCTACCCGTCACGTTGGGCGGCGGCATCATGACTGTGAATGGCTTTCCGTTGCCGGAAGGCCGGCCGATCTCAGCCGCGTCCCAACGTTCGGACTGGCGGCTTTCCACCGTCTTGGGATCAAAGGTCTTTTCGAGCATGTCCAATATCTATGAAAAAACGGGTGCCGCAGGCCAAGCTCTAACCAGTACCCGCAGACGAAGGTTCAGTCGATACCGGTGCCGAACCACTTGTCGCCGACTCGATCCTGATTGACCTGAGGATCATAGATAGTGACGGCCAACCCTAGATCCCGCGCATTCAGCCTGCCGACCGCCGCCAGAAGGGCGAAAGAATTCAAGACCGCATCATGCTGTGCGCCGACCAGGTTGACCTCCGCCTGCAAGAGATTTTGCTCGGACGTCAATGAGTCCAATACGGTCGCGGTACCGACGAGCGCCTGTTGGCGCGTGCCTTCCGCAGCGATTTGCGCCGCCGCGACCTGAGCAGTCAAAGCATCGATGTTCGCACGCGATGCTGTAAGTTGCTGCCAAGCCGAAATCGCCGTCTGGCGGGCGACGCGTTTTGCGTCCTCGATTGCGATCAAATTCTGATTGGCAGTCTGTTTCGCCTCGCGTACCTGCGACGATGCCTGCCCACCGGTATAAAGGGGCCAAGTCATCTGGGCCTCGACGCTTCCCGAATCGATATGATCCACACCCGCTCCGACGTTACCAGCACCGCCGAGACCGCCGCTCACCGATGAGCCGATATCTTGCGACGAGCTGTTCGGCCCGGGATAGAGCCGCGAATAGGTCCCGATCACCTGGACGGTCGGCAGGCGAGCTCCCTGCGCTAGGTCGACGGCGTCCCGCGCTGCGCGTTCGTTATATTCGGCCGCAATTACGGAAGGATTATTGGCTTCCGATTCGGCAATAGCGTCCTCCAGTGAGCCTGGAAGCTGATATTTGAATACAGGCTGAACGAGCTTCCCGGGGGCTTGCCCCACAACGCGCTGAAAAGCGGCGCGATCGGTGGCGAGCGTCCCGATCGCAGTCGTGTGTAGTGCTATTGCCTGCTGGTAAGAGGACTGGGCCTGCGCGACGTCGGTGCGCGTCACTTCGCCGACCCGGAAACGGTCGGTTTCGGCATCGAGCTGACGCTTGAGAACCGCCTCGTTATTGGCGTTAAGCTCGACCGTCGATTGGTCTCGGACCACATCTAGATAGCTTTGCGTCGCCGCCAGTAGAACGCTCTGCTCGGTCGCCTTGAGCAGAGCCTGTCCGGCCTTAACCGCATTCGTCGCTTCGTTTGTCTGCGCTTCGGTGCGTCCACCGCGATACAAGTTCTGAACAACCTGGACCCCGACGGTTTTCGAGGTGTTGTAGCCGAAGGTGCCAGGCACCTGCTTGCCCGTCAGCGAACTCACCGGCAATCCAGGATTATACTGGGTTTGGGCCCGATCGATATTCGCGGTGCCGGTAACAGTCGGACGCCAGTTCGATAGAGCCTGCGGAACTTGCTCGTCTGTCGCACGTTGCTGTGCCCGTTGGGCGCCTAACTGGGTACTTTGGGTATAAGCCGAGGCCATCGTATCTTCGATTGACTGAGCGTAGACGGGCTGTACCGACAAACCGCTTGTGATCAGCGCGCCGAAGGCCGACGCTGCTGAGAAAGAAAACCGTAGCGAGCTGCGCATAAAAAGACTTCCTAATATCGCGACACGGTTGGGTCGACGAATCTGGACCAGGCATCGATGCCGCCGGCCACATTAATCGCCTTATCGAAGCCCTGATTTCGTAGCCAAGCCGTAGCCTGGGCGCTGCGGCCGCCGTGATGGCAGATGACAGCCAATGGACGGTCCCGCGGCAATTCGCTGACGCGCTTCGTCAATTCGCCCAGGGGGATGGCAAGCGAACCGTCGATCGCAGCAATTTCCAATTCCCAGGGTTCGCGCACATCAAGCAAAGCCGGTGGTTTCCCGCTGTTCAAACGCTGCTGCAACGACAAAGAGTCGATTTCAAATGGTTCGCTCATACTCACAATGCAAATACGGGACGCGGCGCAAAACCCGGCAAGAACGGACCGGCAGCATCGAACAGAACACGGCCCGACACGAGACCGCCGAGCTTTCGGAAGAGCATACCCGCGCCGCAACGGCCTTCCTGCGACTGGATCGTCACAAGCCGGCCATGTTCTGCCAGTTGTGCCGATATCTGATCCGGCAAAGCCGCAATCATCCCATCGATCAAAATGACGTCATAGGGACCAGCAGCTTGATAGCCTTGGTCCAGCGGACCGCTAACGACCTTGGCGTTATCGACGCCCAAGTCCACCAAATTCCTGCGTGCCTTCTCAGCGAGATCTGCCTCGCTTTCGAGCGCCGTAACAGTTCTGACGAGACCTGCCAAAATCGCCGCCGAATAGCCGGTGCCGGCTCCGATGACGAGCACGTTATCGTCAGATTCGACTATTGCTTCCTGCAGCAGGCGTGCCAGGATCAACGGTTCTAACAAATAGCGATCAGGCAGAATGCGAATGCTCTTATCCACGTAGGCGACGCCAGCAAGAGCATCGGGAACAAAAATTTGACGCGGCATTTCGGCCAGGGCCGCCAGCAGCCGCGGATCGGTAACCCGATTCGTGCGAATCTGGCTTTCCACCATATTGAAACGGGCCTTGGCGTAAACGTCGTGGGTCAAAACTGTTTCGCTAGCCGATAAGGTCATAAGGACACTGCCCGCCATCTTGGGAAAGACAACCCGAATTACGCTGGAGCGGGTGAAGGGAATCGAACCCTCGTCGTAAGCTTGGGAAGCTTCTGCTCTACCATTGAGCTACACCCGCGGCGCATGGAGTTATAGGGCGAGCACGCCCCATCTTCAAGCGATCACGCGGCGTTGCCGCTATAGTGGAGGCTGCCCGGCCGCGCTTCGCCAGGGTTGGCTCGATGCAGCATGCCGGAAACGCCCTGGAGCGCTCGCGGTTGCAGTTCCAACCCCAAAAACCGGCTGAGGTCGACCGGTCCAGGCAATTCCAGCGCTTTTGTGAAGGCGCGAGTAAAGCCGAACTTCAGATAATAGGGCTCGTCGCCAACCAGCAGGACAATCCGATAACCAAGCTCCCGGGCGCGCTCGAGTCCCTGCCAGATCAAAGTCCGCGCATAGCCTTTGCCGCGATCAGCCGGCGCAACTGCGACCGGCCCTAGAAGCAGCGCTGGAACTCGTGCATCGCCGATCACGACCGGCCAAAAACGCAGGCTGCCTTTCAGCACACCATCTTCGCGAATAACGCTTCCCAACTCGGCGACCGGTACAACGCCTTCTCGAAGCCGGTAGACCGTCTTACCCGCTCTGTCGGATCCGAATGCAATATCGAGTAACCGCTCGATCTCGCTTTCATCGTCAGGTGTTTCGGCGGTGATTGTCATGGGCGCTCGTTTACACGGGGCAGAAGGTAGGGGCAATTTCATAAGGCCGTGAATCTGCGAATGCCCCATAACCAACAGCGCACTAGTCACATCGTCGCAGCCTGTCGTATGATCTTGGCCCGGTTTTAAAGTCAGGTCGCCATGTATACCGCCTCAACCCGATCGATCACGGTGACCGTCAGTCCATCCTATCTCGAAGACGAGTCGACCCCCGCTGATAACGAATTTCGCTGGTCCTATCATGTACGCATCGAAAACCACGGTGCCGGACCGGTAAAATTATTATCGCGCTATTGGCGAATTACCGATGCGCTCGGTCGGGTACAGGAAGTGCGTGGTCCAGGTGTGGTAGGGGAACAGCCCGTACTTCAGCCCGGACACGCTTTCGAGTATCAAAGTTGGACGCCGCTGCATACGCCGCACGGCATCATGGTAGGGCTATATCAAATGGAAGAACGCGGCAGTGGTGAATTGTTCGATGTGATCATTCCAGCATTTTCTCTCGATAGCCCTTACCAGCCGGTCCGACTGAACTAAATTCTACATCAGACCTGATTTCGAAATTTACACACTAACTGTCGCGCGAGTGATTGCTCACGCGCCTTATGGATTGTTCGATGCCTAAAAAGACCTCGCTTGCCCCCGTCTCGATTTCGTCTGCCGTCACCAGACCGTCGCCGAAGGATAATCGTCCGTCGCGTGCCGAGGCTGAAGCGGCGGTGCGCACGCTATTGCGATGGGCCGGTGACGATCCGGATCGCGAGGGTCTAAGGGCGACACCAGACCGGGTTGTCCGCTCTTATGAAGAATTCTTCTCCGGCTATGATCAAGACCCTGAGGAAATTCTCACCCGCACATTCGAGGAAATCGCCGGGTACGACGATATGGTCGTGCTGCGCGGCATCCGGTTCGAATCATATTGTGAACATCACATGGTGCCGATTATCGGCGTGGCACATATCGGATATTTGCCGCGTAACCGTGTAGTGGGCATCAGCAAGTTGGCCCGTGTGTTGGAAATTTTCTCAAAGCGCCTGCAAATTCAGGAAAAGATGACGGCGGAAATCGCCGTTACGATCGATCGCGTATTGAATCCTCAAGGCGTTGCCGTGGTAATCGAGGGCGAGCATCAATGCATGACCACGCGAGGCGTTCACCGTCCCGGCGTCAACATGGTGACCAGTCAGATGATGGGCGTGTTCCGTGAAAACGAGGCAACCCGCAAGGAGTTCCTCTCCATCATCGGGCATCGCAACGCGAGCTGAGTTGTCCGAACCGCGTGGGTAGAGCAGAGCCTATCGCTGCTCTACCCACGTCCGGCAACTCATTCGTATGATTTCGAGCTGAATTTCACGCCGTCGGCTGATCTGTATTGCGTACTGCAAAACTCGCAGGTAACCACGATTTCGCCATCGATCTTCATGTCGTCGAGTTCTTCGGGCGGAATGGATTGCAGCACGCGCTCCACGCGATCCGTTGAACAGCGGCAGCCGCGCTGAACCGCGCTGGGTGGGAAGACGCGAACATCCTCCTCGTGGAATAGGCGATAAAGCAGGCTGTTCAAGTGGAGCGTTCGGTCGAGCAATTCAACTTCGGCCACCGTATTCATCAGGATACTCGCGCGGCGCCAGTCTTCTTCATTATCTGCAGCGCTCTTGGGGACCCGACCCTCATCTTCCTCTGGAATATGTTGGATCAGCACGCCGCCACCACGCCAGCCGTCGGGATAGTGACGCGCGGTCAGCTTAGCAGTCGTAAGCAATTGCTCGGACTGCTCAAAATAGTGCGCAAGGCAGTCGATCAATGTCGGACCGGTCAGCGCAACGATGCCTTGATAGCCCTCCGTGTCTTCGCCTTGGTCGACTGTGAAGGCCAGATAGCCCTCGCCCAGCAGCGATTGAAAATCGACCGGCGTATCCGGTGACGGCAAACGGTCGGCATCGAACCGGGCATAACCGCGAACGTCACCTGCGCTTGTGATATCGACAACCAAAAGGGACACTGCGCCGTCGCCTTTGGCCTGAAGCGTAAAGACACCGTCATATTTCAGCAGGCTTGCGAGCAGCAAAGTTGCAACAGTCGCTTCGGCAACAATTTGCTCGACGTGTTGGGGATAGTCGTGGCGTCCGAGCATATCGTCCAACACACGGCTCAAACGCACAGCCCTTCCCCGTACGTTGGCAAGGTCGAGTTGGAATGGCTGAATCAGGTCGACCGTCACTTCCGTTGCGGCGTCAAGGGCGGCTCCGATCATCGGGCGCGCTCCCTTAAATTCACGTCAGACACCATTCCAGGATGGCCTTCTGGATATGCATCCGGTTTTCCGCCTCGTCCCACACCGCGGATTGTGGGCCGTCAATTACCTCGTCGCTCACCTCTTCACCGCGATGGGCCGGAAGGCAATGCAGGAAGATGGCGTCTTTCTCGGCAAGCGCCATCAATGCGGCATTGACCTGGAACGACTGAAGAATATTGAGACGCCGCGCAGCCTCCTTCTCGTCGCCCATCGACACCCAAGTGTCCGTAATGATGCAATCCGCACCGGCTGCAGCCCATTGCGGGTCGTTGCCCAGCAATATCTTCGCGCCGGACTTCTTGATCCAGGCCCTTAAAGCATCGCGGGGAGCGAATTCCTTCGGTGTCGCCACCTTCATAGTGAAATCGAACTGCGCCGCCGCATGCATCCATGAAGCCAGCACATTGTTTGAATCCCCGGTCCAGGCAATCGTCTTGCCGGTGATCGAGCCTTTGCGCTCCTCAAAGGTCATCAGATCGGCCATCACCTGGCAGGGGTGACTCTGCTTGGTCATGCCGTTGATCACCGGAACGCTGGAACTCTCAGCCATTTCGAGCAACATCCCATGATCCAAGATGCGGATCATGATCGCTTCGACATAGCGCGACAGCACCCGCGCCGTATCACCGATCGTCTCGCCCCGGCCTATCTGCATTTCCGTGCCGGTCAGCATCATTGTGTAGCCGCCCAACTGCTGCATCGCGACGTCGAATGAGACGCGGGTACGGGTGGAGGGCTGATCGAAGATCATGGTCAGCGTCCGGCCTACCAACGGCTGGGGTTGAACTTCACCCGACTTGCGGGCGCGCTTCATCTCGATCGCCCTATGGATAAGGTTGCGCAGCGTATCGACCGGAATTCTGTCGATATCGAGAAAGTGACGGGGTTTGGGCATGGGACTAAACCTGAGTGGCGGCCGAGGCCGCGGTAAGTTCACTGGCCGTCTTGTCGATTATCGCACAGGCCTCGGCGATTTCGGACGAGCCGATAATCAGCGGCGGCAACAGCCGGATGACATTTTCGGCCGCACCGACCGACAAAAGTCCGTGATGACGCAGAGCATTGACCAAATCGAGATTCACGATGTTATCGGCACAGCGCAGCCCCAACATCATCCCCACACCGCGCAGCTCGACGAAAATGCTCGGATGACGCGCGATCACCTTCTCCAGTTCACCATGCAGGGCGGCGGCCTGGGTACGAACGTTCTCCAGAAAAGCGGGCTGCGAAATTATGTCTACCGCAGCAATGCCGACAGCCATGGCGAGCGGGTTGCCGCCATAGGTCGAGCCGTGCGTGCCCGCGACCATGCCGCTCGCCGCGTCTTCTGTCGCCAGACACGCGCCCAGCGGGAAGCCGCCCCCGATCGCCTTGGCGACGCACATGACATCAGGCGCGACCCCGGCCCACTCGTGGGCGAACATCTTGCCGGTACGGCCCATGCCGCACTGAATCTCATCAAAAAACAGCAACAGGTCGAACTCGTCGGCGATCTGCCGCAGCGATTTCATATATTCGACCGTCGCCGGCTTGATGCCGCCCTCGCCCAATATCGGTTCGATATTGATAGCCGCCGTCTGCGGCGTGATGGCCGCGCGCAGTTCGTTCAGATTTCCGAAGGCAACTTGATCGAATCCGTCCAGTAGCGGACCGAATCCCTTGACCATCTTCTCGGCTTTCGACGCCGAAATAGCGCCCAGCGTACGCCCGTGGAACGCGCCCTCGATCACGATAATGCGGTTCTTCTCGGGCTGACCCTTTGAATAGAAATGCTTGCGGATCAGCTTGACCCCGCACTCCCAGGCTTCGACACCGGAATTGGTAAAGAACACCGTATCCGCGAAGGTCAGGTCGGTAAGCCTTTTCGCCAGATTTTCTTGGCCCGGAACTCGAAAAAGATTGGATGTGTGCCATACCTTGTTCGCCTGCTCGCTCAAAGCGGCGACAAGGGCAGGATGACAATGGCCGAGCGACGTCACAGCGATTCCGCTCGCGAAATCGAGATAGCGGCGACCTTCGGAATCGAAAAGATAAGCCCCCTGCCCCCGCTCGAACTGAACATCGGCACGGGAGTAGACAGGCATGACTGCAGGGATCACAGTTTCCCCCTAAAAAATGTGTGTTTACAGAGATGTGACCAATGTCACAAGGACGAACGACATGGATATCCGGCAACGTATAAGTGCCGGAAAACTTTTACGCCTGACGGCGTCGTCGATTGGTTCGTCGCAATGTCATATCCATAACTTATAACCGAGCGCCGGCATGCGCAAGACCTCAGCGTCGGTCCTAATAAAGCCAGGGCATCAAGCGCCAGGTGCGTGCACAATAGGCCTCGTAATCGGCGCCGAATTGCTTTCGCAGCAAGTGTTCTTCCGACCGGATTCGGGCCACAAGCGGCAGGATTATGAGTGCCGCGAGCAACACCCCAACCCCAGACCGGAAAGCCAGCCCCCACCCCAGCATCATGACCAGCATTCCAAGATAGCTGGGATTGCGGACGGCAGCATAAATCCCGTCGGTCACAAGACTATGACCTGGTTGAATGGCCACCAGACCGCTGAACCTGCGGCCCAGCACGAACACCGGCCAAAGCCGTAACATGCCGCCGACCGCGAAGAGCGCGACGCCTATCCAGCGAAAGCTTGCGCCGTTCAAAATCCAAAAACCGACCCGGTCGGTATAAGCGGGCAGATAGCCGTCGAGGATGGCGATAGCGCCGAACGCCCACAAAACCCACCGGTTATCGCTGTCTTCACGCTCACCGGTGCTCAGATTTCCCGGGCTAACCATACCGACTGCAAGCAGCAGGAAGGTAACGGCGGTAAGAGCAATCAGTGCAGGATGGGAAAAGAACGCCGTGAAGCCACCCCTCCCGAGAATGGCCAGCCCGAGGTAGAGCGCCGTACCGGCCAGAGCGAACGAGGCCACCATGGCTTTCGACATCGCAGTCCCCCCATGTTCCGGGACGCTTTTTGCCTAAGGACCAACCTCGGGCAGCGGCAACCCATGCGCCTTCAAAAAGGATAATCTATCCCAGTAGCCGCGCTGAAAGACGATCTTGTCGTCCACGATATGGAAAAAGCCGCAGCCGCGCAGTCCCAGCGGATCGCGCCACTCCAGCATCGCCCAATCCCCATCCTGGAAGATATTCTCCACGATGCAGACCATCTTGGCGGCGGCAAAGTCGGCCGCGAACATATGCGCGATGGCGTCGCGACCGACAACAGGGTCGTTGGTGCCTGGTGATTGATCGCATCCGGCGCGTAGAGCGCCGCTAATGCGGCTACATCGCCCCGGTTGAAAGCCTCCATCCAGCGCTCGAGTATGTTTCTCGGTTGCACCATTTCCTCATCAGGTTCCTCGCGAGAAACCC
>PLTD01000090.1 GCA_003165335.1 Rhodospirillales bacterium
ATGCCCGTTTATGGACGGAAACTAGTTAGTGAGATGCGCCTTCCAGTAGGCGTCCACCTTCTGACTTTCCTGATCGAAATTCTGGGGAGTCGTGAATTGGTCGTCGCTCACTTCCGGAGCGGCATCCATGCTGGCCTTGGTCGTATCGAGCACTAGTAGACTTAAGTTGGCCGTAACCTTGAAATCCCCCCAGGGAACCGGGACGTATTTCCGGTCAAATCCAAAAACCCCGCCTCGACCGATGACCAGATAGGCGATCTTGCCTGTTTGGGGGCTCATGATGAGGTCATGGACAGTGCCGAGCGCCTCATTCTGCGGACTGCGGACATCGACTTCGAGCAGTTGATCGGACCGGAAACCGACTTTCTCATCCGTGACTGCCCGCGCAGCTGCGATTTGTTGCTGTTGCCAGGACTGACCGTCGGCCGACGCCACTTCCCTGGCGTGCATATTGGCGGCATAGACTTCGTACACATTCCGGGCTGTCGCGAGTACATCCTCGCACACTTGTTGTTGGCCGTTCTGGGCCAGAATGTTGGCGGAGGCGACGAGGGTCCGGATCTTGTAGCCCGACCGGGCGGTCGGGTAGCGGGACGCGGCGCCAACCGGATATCCGATCACAGGATAGCCATACCCAAATCCGTCCAAAGGATAGCCATAACTAAACGCTGATGCGCCTAACCAGTAGCTGTCCTTCTGCATCTGGCCGCTGAATGTTCGCAAATCACTGAGACACACTTCTGCTGGCTTGGGAGCAGGTTCACTCGCTTTGCCGGAGATCGCCGCATCCGTCTTTGTAACCGCCGCAGGCTCCGCCGATAATGGAGTGGCCAGCCCAATGCAGACGCACACCGCTGCGGAACTCGCGAACTTTAGGTGTTTCATGTGTCATCTCCCGTTGACCGCTGGGGATTGCGTCGTCGATCGCCGATCAGAGTAATCGTCGGATGCCGACCGCGGCGGCAGGTTCGGAATCTACCTAAGCCAACGCTGGCGGAACTAACCTGCGGCTTGAAAAGGCGTCAGAGCAAAGTCTCGACCGGGCAGCCGACGACGAGGAGGGTCGCGCTCCGCCCGCTTCGGGAAGATCTTGTCGTTACGATGAATGACTTCCTTGTCATTCGGGTTGGACCTTCCGCGCCTCCAGCCCGACGGCGACGAGAGACGCGCCACCGAATACCATGTCGATACCGACGATGAGGCCGAGTGCCCAGGCAAGCGTACCCGGCACTCCCAACACGATGACCCCAGCGAGGAAGAGGTCGATAACGCCGTTGATCATCAACCACTCCCATCGTCCCGACAGGTTACGCCGATGGGAAATGGAAATCATGATTGTAAAGAGCCCGTCGATTATGAAAAAGACGACGAGCACATAGGTAAGCATGGCCAAACTTTGTAGCGGGTTCCAGAGCAATAGAACGCCAGCAATCATGGCCGCCAGCGCCGAAAGGAGCGACCACCCAGATCCAGGAAAGAGCCGGCCTATGAATGTCGCGACGAGGGCCATAAACCCCGCAACGAGAAACAGCCATCCAAGAAGAACGGTCGCCGCCAGGCCTGCAATGGTCGGAAGGACAATTGCGGCCAGTCCTAGTAAACTCAAAATGATGCCCTCGATCAGACACACTCGCCAATGATCACGCAGCGACTGGGTAAACGCAGCTGACGTCCCGGGGCCGGTCAACGACTGAAATGAAAACACAACTCACCCTCCTTTATATTGAAGCAACGTCGCGTAATTGATGTTCATTTGAGGCGTTGCCAAAGCATCCCGAGACTAAAATATTGGGGTCGGGTTCGATTGGCGTCGCCAGTCGGACTTATTCAGCTTTGTCGGCTGGTGCTTTTGGCTGACGATTTACGTTTGCGACGTCGTCGATTTCGTCGTAGCGAACGCCGGATTCGGCGAGCCTTAGCGACTGGCTCGCGCCATAGTAGTCATGGCTGGTCATGAGCCGGTTGGCTTCGTCGATGTCGGTGATGCTCTTCATCAGCGGGACCACGGCCATCGTGTAGTCGATATCGATTGCGGCAAGCTTGATCGTCTCAAGGGATTTGGCGCCCTCACCTTTTGCAAGGCCTTTTCGCGCTGCAACTATGGCAGCAGCCTTTTCTGGCGTTGATCGGAAAGTCTCCCCAAGGGCGAGATCTCCATCGATCGGTATCCAGGCCACCGGTGTGGTCGTCTTTGCCTGATTGGCCTGCGTCTTGGGCGTGGTTTGCCCGGGCATGTGGAACTCGGACTCAGCCTTTGTGAAGACCGTGTCATCCCCCTTGGCTTTCCCAAGGGAAACTTGTGCGTCTGCGACGAGTTTGGCTGCCTCATCGGTCTTTCCTTCGAATATTGCCAGGCGCGCGAGATGGATATCGCTGAAAGCACTGGCGCCGTCGGTCGACAGGCGGCCGAAGTCCTTGTCGACAACTCCCATCGACCCGGCATCGGTCTTTGCGGACGCAGGGCTTTTGGCGACGGCGGCCAAGGATGAGCCGCACATCACAACCGATGCCATGAGTCCCGCAACCGCGAGGGATGATCTGTTCACGCGATTCACTCCTGAGTTCGAATGCAGGCAGAACTGAAATTCCTGGCGCATCCCTGATGTAGTGAAACTTAGTCTTGCGAACGGAGGCCGATAGCGTCGGAATCTACCTAGCGGATGATTGGCCGACCATTTTCGGAACGACTGGACGAGAGCGATCTACCGGGTAACACAGGTTGCGTTCGGATTCCGGGCTCCGAATTCCCAAATCGGCCGCGCCGAAGAGTCGCCGGGCTACTGCTGCTTATCGGGACCGAAAGCGATCGACGCTTGAAGACGCATCGCCTCAATAAATGCTTTTCTTAAGCGCGACATCACAGATTGGAAGGCCTGATGAGCGTCGGAATAACATCGCCGACACGACTTACTTCGAGTTCTCAGATGATCGCGAAGTCCACCACCATGCGACACCGCTGAGCCCGACAATCACGAACGCGGCAGCCGTCAACAGCAGTGGTGACCTGTCAAGCCACCCTAGGCCAGGTACCGCTAAAAAAAGCACACCACCGATCGCACAGATTTGCCAAACCCTGGCCTGAACGCCTGAGACGAAAGTTCCAAGACCCAGCAGTAACATCATGCCCAGCGAGGTCGCATTGGGATTCATTACGCCCTGTACGCCATTGCTGTAGAGCAGAAAGATGGCGATTAGGAGCGCACCCCAGTCCAGCACGATTCTTCCGACGAACCCCAAGCGTTCTTCTTGGCTAAGGGGTTTCCTCCATCTCTCTATAATCGAGATGAAGGCGAAAACCGGAGTCAGAATTACCCAGTAAATAACCGGCAGCCGTAAGACGACTCCGACCAGCACCAGGAAGAGCATCGCGATGTAGGGTATGTCATGTAGTAGCCAGCGCAGCGCGACCGACCTGGTTTGCTCAGAAAGGATCCGATCGGTCGCGCTGCGCTGCAAGTCCTCCTCGGCCGATCTCCCGCTCGTGACGCCGGAAGTTCCCTGAGCCGACATGTTCACGGAATCCGAGGGATCAATGGTTTCCAAGAATAAATCCTCCGCCGACGCGACCGCGATACCAGGTGTGGTTTCGGTCGTAGGCACTCCGGCTGATTGAGATGAGGACGATCAAAGCAATCGGAAGAAAGCGCATCGTATCCTCAAGAGGTTTTCTGCTAACCGCGCCAGGAACGTCTGGCGGCGACAATCCTGAGCCGCGAGGCGCGGTTAGCACCGGGCATCAGCCGGATTGCTTCGGGTGCGCCGAAGCTTTGCGCGTCGCGTCCGTCTCCTCGCTCGTAGCTATCGCGGCTTGCGCGTCTCTGCGCGCGTCGCGTGCCTCGTCCCTGGCGCTGCCAGCGGCATTTTGCGCTTTGCCGGCGACGCGTTCCGCGATCCCGTCGGCCGCAAGGGCCGGATCGCTAGTGATATCACCCAGGCCTTCCTTCAGAGCCCCTTTGAGCTGGTGACCGATGCCCTTGATGCGATCCGCATCTATGCCGACCAGATTATCCTCACCGGCGGCATACTGTTCTTCGCCGCTTGCCCGCTCGGCGGAGCCATCGGAAGTGAGCTTCGCATCTCCAATGATTTTGCCCAGGCCTTCTTTCAACGCTCCTTTGACCAAGTGGCCGATACCTTCGATTTGTTTCTTGTCCACGATAATGTCCTTTCGCCTTTGTGTCGGAATAGAGCCTCAACCTCACCGCGCACCGATGCGATATCATCGCGGATACAGTGCGCGGCCGTATCGCAGACGGTTTCCGGGAAACCGCGTTGGTTCGTAGGATGCGCCACTCAATGGGCGTCAGCTTTCGAACTCTCTTCGCGAAAGCGGTCTTGAGTCATGAAAGACCTGGTCGAGCCAGTGGTTGTGGGACAGGACACTCCAATGCAACCGCTGGCTCGATAGTCGCCAGCCCCAGCGCGTCTAAGATGCCGGCCTGCCAAACCATCCGTGTCATTGTTCTGGAATCAACTCGCCAGTGACGCAATTATATTCTCCCATATCAGATCACAAGTTGGAGGCGTGAGGTCTCATCTGAACCCTGGCTCGAACAGAGCTGCGCATAAACAAGCAGCCACTTCCCAAAACCGGGCCGCGGCACGAATCGCTTGCATCGATCCTGCCGGATGTCGTTCACCTAATTTGAGCTCCTGAAAAGCTGTGCAGCATAAAAAACTAACCCGGTAATGAGAAAACCAAGCAAAGGCCAGAGCCAATAAGACTTGGGGAATGACAACCACGCTGCGAACATCTGCCATGGTTCCCACAAGGAAAACGAAGGTAGATCAATGAATCCAAGTAGCAAGCCTAAGAGTGCGCCGACAATGCTCGTGACGATCCAGGCAATTTGATGCTCACGCTGCCAGTGAAGGGGATTCATCTTCTCCTCGAGACTCCACCATAATCGCTTCTCGTACGTCGCTATCGCCGATGGCGGGAGTATCGGGCTTCGCAAAGCATTGGCGCTCAAGACAATCACCCGGTCGTCGATGACCAAGAATGGGTGGGACCGCCTCCGGTTGTCCTTAACTCACGCCAATGAGCTACCGAATGCCAATAACCGACCCTCGCAACAATCGTGGGTGTCCAGGTGCGCTGCTAAAGCTTCGTCGACGGTTCAGTGTCGGCCGCTCGGGCCGACACTGTCATAATGGCTATGAAAATGTTTCTCATAGGCCCGATCGACAATCGTTGACGCATCGTAGACCGGACTGCCCTTGACCGTATTACGATCGACATCGAGGTTGATCAGCCGCTCGATCCAATCGATCTTCCGTGCAGACCGCGGTGAGATTAGAACCTTCTTCCCGGGCCACCAGTTCCGCGTATCGACGACAAGATAATGGACGCTCCAATCGCCATCCTCCAAAAGGAAGTCAGCGACGTGACCGACTTCCCCGTCCGTCGCGTGGATATGATACCCGCTGACCGCTTCTATGCTGCGAAGATGCGGATCACCGTCGTGCGGTCGTGTTTCAGCAGTTTCCGCTTGGTGTGGTCGGCCCAAATAAGGCGATGCCATGCCGCCCGCAAAGCCGTAATTGCCCATATAGAATCCACCACCCCAATACGGCGCCCATCCATAGTAATCGTAGATATCGGTTTCCATCTGCCGTGATACGGGTTCATCAGTGTCAATGGCTGGACTGTCCTTGACCTCTTGCATGGTTAACCTCACCGCAAATTCCTGCTTTGCCCGATCCGGATGCCCCAAGACGGAGGGAGGCAAAAGGACTCGCCGGCCGGAGAGCCAGCCACCTGTATCGACGACCAGCCAACGGACCCGCCAGCTGACGTCGTCAAATAGAAAGTCGTGGACGGTTCCGATGCGGCCATCGCTCGCGGCAATGGCATATCCATCGATCGCCGATGCTTTCGTTAACATTGCCCGCTCCTAACATGTCGATGTGCGCGATCAAAGATCATCGAATCTGGGGCAACCATGGTTGCCGTTGGCCGGATCCTAATGGCTGTTGCCGTCGCCCTATAAGTGGCTTCACAATAGATGCGCCCGGTACGCATTGTCAGAGTCGGAAAATACCTAGCCTGCGACGGAGGGCTTTGAATAATCAGCGAGCCGATTCGATTGCTGAACGTTGCGCGCCAATATCTAAGTAGTTTCCGACGATACAGTTGAGGACATGCTATCTACTACAATCCCGGAGGATTATTAGGTGGGCTGCTCCAGATCGGACCCGAACTCCGAGTTTCCGCGGCTAGAGGGAGATGGTGGATAGGTGAACACAGAAAGCCATCATGACAGCGCGTCCGAGCCACCTTCCCGTCGACGCCATTGGAAACGCATTCATCACTCAAAGCTGTTCTGGCTCGGTATTATTCTGGTCCTGGCGGCGATCACGATCTATGTTTTGTCCGAAGACCTCTCATGGCGGCCAAGAATCCCCTAGTACTACTGCGTCATTAATG
>PLTD01000134.1 GCA_003165335.1 Rhodospirillales bacterium
GATAAATAACCTCCCTAGAAGCTGCAGGGCGCTGCGCTACGATGAAGGTTTCGTCCACGCGACAAACTATCCGCAATATTGCGACAATATGGAAACGATACGCGTGCGTCCGACCGGACAACCCTGTTTGCTTGGCAAATTCACGCCGTACGAGAAGCCGGCCTCCTAAATTGATTTTGCGCGGTGTTCCTTCCAGCCGGATTTGATCTCCGCGAACCACTTGGGAGCGTTTGACACAGTCATTGCGCACCCCATAGTCGCAATGCCGCTAAAGCCGCCCGGTAGATACGGCAATGTATCAAATGTAATTCCGCCAAGCGCCAGGATGGGTAGCGAAATGCCGTCTATCGCCGTCGCAAAGTCCTGTGTCGGCAAATAGCCGGGCTTGCTGCTGCTCGAAAAAACCGGGCTGATTGTGACGTAATCGGCGCCCGCCTCTCCTGCGGCTATTATTTCCGCTCGCGTATGGCAAGATTTGCCGATCAGCGTGCTGATGCCCAAGATTCTGCGGGCACGCGCCAAATCGCCTTTAGACGGCAAATGCAATGCAGTCCGGATGGCGAGAGCTGCTGCGACGTCGTCATGCACGCAGAGCGTGGCACCCGATTTGCGCGCCTGATTTACCAACCGGTCCAGAAGCTCCAGCCGGTCGGACGGTGCCATGTCCTTTTCTCGCAATGATAAGAACCGGCATCCTCCTGCGAACAATGCTGCCGCGCGAGTTTCAATATTTTCAGAGCATTGCTTGCGATCGGTAATAACCAGAATCGGCGGGTCGGGTAGGCTCACGATCCGATCAGGCCTAACTCCGGGCTGGAGGCCTCGGCATAAAGTCGCTTTGGAATACGACCTGCGGCGCGTGCTGCGCGTCCAGCTTCTACCGCCAGACGCATGGCGCCGGCCATGCCAACCGGATTGTCCGCCCGGGCAATCGCTGTGTTCAGCAGTACGCCGGAACATCCTAACTCCATTGCGAACGCCGCATCCGATGCAGTGCCGATACCTGCGTCGAGTATTATAGGTGTCGTTAGTCGGCGGCAGATCGTTTCGATGTTATATGGATTAAGAATACCCAACCCTGAGCCGATCGGCGCGCCCAGCGGCATTACCGCGGCACACCCCATATCAGCCAGCTTTTCGCATGTGATTGGGTCGTCATTGGAATAGGCCAGCACTGCGAAGCCTTGTTCCGTCAGCGTCGCAGCAGCCTTTAGCAGCTGTTCGACATCCGGATACAAAGTCTCCCGGTCGCCCACAACCTCAAGCTTGACCCAGTTCGTGCCGAGCGCTTCGCGCGCCAGCCCCGCAGTCAAAACTGCATCGCGTGCAGTTGCGCATCCAGCTGTGTTGGGAAGCAACCGGTATTTGCCCGTTAACAAATCAATCAAGCTTTCGCGAGGGCCGGTCAGATCGACGCGGCGTATCGATACCGTCACGATTTCCGCGCCGCTCGCACTGAGTGCATCAAGCATGACCTGCCGGTTGGGATAGCCGGCGGTGCCGGCCATCAGTGCAGACCCGAAATTCTCGCCGGCGATGCTCAGTGCGGGTGGTGTCGGTTGGATGGACATTTTAACCACCCGAATGCGGCCGCACGATTTCAACGGTGTCGCCGGGCTTCAACGACGCTGTCGCCCATTCTGCCCGCGGGACGATGGAGTCGTTCACAGCGACTGCAACGCCGGGCTTGGTTTGATCGATCGCATGCTCGGCCAGAAGGTCGACGAGATTGAGCCCCGCGAAGCGATGCGGATTGCCGTTCAGGCTGATTTCCATGACTTGGTCCCTTTACTGTCCTGATCTTCGAAGCGGCTTAGCCCGAACGGGGCGATTGCTGGGTCGGTCTCGCCCGTCAGCACCAATCGGGCGATGGTTCGGGCGGTGATCGGCGTCAGCAGAATGCCGTTGCGATGATGTCCAGTCGCCAGAATTAACCCCTCGATACTCGTCTCGCCCAATATCGGGGCATCGTCTCGCGATCCTGGACGAAAACCGACCCAGCTTTCGATGATGGGCATCTCCTCGATACCCGGCAAGGCGCGCCACGCCGATTCCAGCAGCGACAGCATGCCGCCCGCGGTGATTGCCGTATCGAAGCCGCGCTCTTCGGTCGTCGCGCCGATCAGCAGGCGACCGTCGCGGCGGGGCACCAGATAGGCTTTTTGGGTCCATAGCACATGGGTGAGTATCGGTGACGTCGGGTCCATCGCCAGGGCCGTCATCTGGCCTTTGACGGGACGCACGGGTGGGCTCGCGATCGCGGGGAGGCCTTCGATTTCCGGCGACCAGGGTCCGGCCGCGACCACGATCGTGTCTGCGGGATAATCAATACCCCCGGCACTGACTCCGACTGCCCGCCCCGACGCGGTTTTGATGCCGGCGTTCCCAATGCCTTCAAAAAGACTGCCGCCGGCTCGGGTAAAGGCGAGTTTCAAGGCTTGGACTAAAATGCGATTTTCGACTTGATGATCGCCCGGAACCAGGATAGCGCCCGCAAGACGTGGATTGAGATATGGCTCGCGTTCAAGCGCCTCTGTGCGGGTGAGCCATTGTGAATTGACGCCCAACTGCTGCTGCAGTGCATAGGTCTGGCGCAGACGCCCCACCTCGTCCTGCGACAGTGCAATCGTGATCGTTCCTTCAGTGCGAAGGGAAACGTCCAACCCACTGGCTTGGGCAAGCTCTGCGGCGAAGGCCGGCCAGTTGGCCTGAGACTGCTTCAACAGACCGAAAAGTTCGCTCTCGCCAGGCTCGACTTCTGAGCCGGCTGCCAGCATCCCGGCCGCAGCCCAACTCGCGCCGTGGCCTGCCTTGCCGCGCTCGAACAGCGCAACGGATAAACCGCTGGCGGCAAGCCGCCAGCCGATCGACAATCCGATCACACCGCCCCCAATTATAGCGATTTTTCGTGTCGATGATTGCGGTCTTGCGCTCATAAAGCTCATTCTCCCTGCGGCGGCATTACCCACGTCAGGTTCTACGGGTATGATCTCAGCCCGCCGGGAAAAACGACGAGCACCCCTGCTTGATATAAGTAATATCTACCATGGGCGAAGACGATGGATGCTGGCAAGTTTGGCGAGGCCTTTTTATCTGTGAATGACCCACATCAAATGCGGCACGTGCGAAAAAAAACCTCCCGCTACGCGCTGGCTTCCAGTGTTTCGATCCCGCTTGTTCTCGCTGTTCTCTTGGTTTCGTCCCCCTGCTGGGCGGCACCGGCATCGGCACCTACCTTGCGGACGGGACCGGTCTCCGCAAACCCCAACAAGACACCATCGATCCTACCTGGCGACGCGGATCTGCAGCGGATCGTTGATGATCGTGTGGCGACCTACCATGACAGCGTAGGATTGATCGTCGGCGTGGTCGAACCATCCGGCCGTCGTCTCTTCGCCCGGGGTCCGGCCCAAACCGGTAACGACGACTCTGTCGATGGGGATACGATTTACGAGATCGGATCGGTAACGAAGGTTTTTACCGCGCTACTTCTGGCAGACGAAGCTAGGCGGGGTGAGTTGTCGCTGAACGATCCGGCGACCAAGTACCTGCCGCCGGGAACGAAACTACCCCAACGCGGCCCCCGGGCGATCACGCTTCTCGACCTCGCGACTCATACATCCGGCCTTCCCAAAATGCCGAGCAATGTTTCTGTAACTGATTTCAACAATCCAAACGCCGACATGAATGCCGAACAGCTCCTGAAATCGGTAGCGGCCTACGAAATGACCCGCGACGTCGGCGCAGCCTATGAATATTCCGACGCCGGGTTCGATCTATTGGGGATGGTGGTTGCTGCGGCGGGACATGCTGATTACGAGACTTTGCTTAAAGGGCGGATCTTAGGGCCGCTGCATATGATCAATACCCATATTGCGATGTCTCTCGATGAAAAAGACAGGCTTTCCGCTGGCTATAATGCGCATTTGGCACCGGTGCCGCACGAACATCTGCCGACCCTAATGGGGTCTGATGGGATGCGCTCGACGGCCAATGATCTCCTCGATTTCGTCGCCGCCAATGCAGGTCTAACCAGTTCTCCCCTGGCTCCAGCGATGGCGGACATGATCAAGACCCAGCGACAGACTCAATATATCGAGTTGAAGGCGGCACTGGGCTGGCATGTGGCGACCCTGCACGAAATCGAAATGGTCTGGGAGAACGGCCAGACGCACGGCTATCGCGCCTTCATCGGCTTTGTACCGAAAAGCCATGTCGGGGTCGTCGTCCTGTCGAATGCGGCCAATTCGATCGACGATATCGGCGTTCATATCCTCGACAAGGATACGCCCCTCAGGCATCTGCATCGTGAGGTTGAGGTCAAGCCGGGCGAGTTCGACAGCTACATCGGCCGCTATCAGGTCAGCGAAACATTCGGCCTCAATGTCACGCGCGACGGCAACCATCTCTACATCCAGGGTACCGGCCAGCCGCGAGCGGAACTGTTCTCAGAAGGCGACGGCCAGTTTTTCCTCAGGGTTGTAGACGCAGAAGTGACATTCCAGACCGATAGCAGCGGACGGGCGCGCAGCCTGTCTTTGACCCAGGATGGCAAAACCGTTCCGGCGCAACTCGTACAATAGGAGGATTTAGGGCCGAGCTGGCCGCATGCGCCGCCGTATCGCGATCAATACGCCGACCCCGGCGCCAAACAGGGCGATCGAAGACGGTTCTGGCGTACTTACGCTCCGTGGCACATAGCCCAGGCTGGTGATGTTATAGCCGCCGGTTTGCGTCTGCACCGTGTAACCCGTTCCGTTCAGGCCGGCGAGCACCGCACCGGTCAGCGTCCCGCCGCCGCTCAAGTTGATGTTGCGTGTCGGCGCCAGGATTGTACCGATCAGCGAACTGCTCGAGTTGCCGGTTAATGACACGGTCGAGCCGGTACCTTCGATATTGAATATGACATCCGATCCGGACGCGCCGTTGATGCCCTTGATGATAGACGAACCTGTGACCGAAAATGCGCCGGTGACGTTTACGATGAACTTGGCGCCGGTAAAGCCGTTGTCATCGAAGGTCAAAGTGCTGTTGGCGAGGCTGAGCGCACTGATATCCAGCACGTTTTCGCTCAGGTTGGTCAAGGCCTTGATCGTGACCGACGAGGTGATTGACCCGCCTTGATCGGTCAGGCCCGTGGTGGCTGTCAGCGCCGCCGCTGTGGTCGAGGCGCTTTCGGCAGCGGTCCTTATAGCCGACATCGACTGGGTTATGGTGCCGCCGGAGACTGTCAGGGTGCCAGACCCGCTCGTGGTTAGGCTGCTGTCGCGGTATTCCGTGCCCGAAACGGCGTTGCTGCCGCTCTTGCTCAGCGTATCGCTGCTGCCGAGGCCAAGGTTGCCCGACAGGTTAAAGCCACCACCCAGGGCCAACGTGTTGCCTGAACCTACGAACACGCCATAGCTCGACGCGCTGCCCAGCGTAATCGGCGACGCAGACGCACTTTGTGTCCCGGTTGCAATTGCGCCAAGCGTCACTGCGGCCGCCAAAATAGCGACGCGCATGTGCGACGCGACGCGAACAACGCGCGCGGATAACTCGGTCGAATTGTTAATGTTCAACATAACCATTCAAATGCAAAAACCGAGCCAACTTCGTAAGTCATTGCCATATAAGTACTCTAGGTGGGTGTTCCGATTGGCTTGTCAAGAAAACTGACAGTGATCTGCGCGTCTTAAAGCATCGCAGCCGCGCGCAGCATACGCTCGCCATGGCCCTTTTCTTCTTTGCCGTTCTGTCGCAACAGCCGCCCGGCTTCTTCATGACCCAGATTGGTAGCCCACAGATCGTATAGCTTATCACCCGCCAGTTCGCTTCGGGCGATGCCGTCGATCATTTCCTTGGACAGCACCACATCCTTCGGCCAAGCATAATAGGGATTGTCAGTCGGTTCGGGCACGGGGAAGTCATCGTTAAAGAGCAACTTCAATGCGCGACTGACGCGATGAGCATGTCCGACTTCCTCCTGCCCGTTTTTATTGAAGATGGCACGAATTTCTTCGTTGGGCGCAACCTCGGCAAAGGCGCCGTAAAATCCTTGACCGGCCGCCTCCAGAAACACCATCACCTTCAGGTCATCCGCCGAGGGGGTCGTTACCGAGTAGATATGGGCGGACGCGCCGTCGACTGTTTGCGGCAGATGATTGGGCAGCTTAGACATAGATTTACTCCGCACTAACACAGGTAATGCAGTGTCTCTTAAATGGGGACCTTTGTCAGCAATTCAGGTGGTGGACAAGGTGATGTTTACAGTGCTCAATTCCACTAGCATTAGCGAACGTGTAGCGCCGGCTCAGCCTCGTCCGAGCTACCATTATGCGCTGTCGCTGAAACGTGATTTGTTGCAATGAGTCCCTGAATGAGTAATGTATAAAAGTTGATTAAATTTCATTGGGGACTTTGTTCGGCCTAGATTCTTCCAGTGGGAAAGAGCCACAAGTACAACCGATTGTAGTATAATGCCCGCCCGGCAAATTCACAGATTGACCAACATTATGGACGTGTCGCTCAGCCATCTTAGGCCTTCATTTTGGGGGCAAGGAATAGCCGCCGGAGGTGGCATGCTCATCGCTAATCACAATCCAAACCCGATTATCGACCATGAGGATTCCGCGAGTGGCATCGTCACAATTATGGGCTTTCGTCTGCGTCATGCAGCGGTGAAGCTCGAATGCAAACCGCCGCCCTGGTTCAATTAATCTACTCGTAAAGAGAATAATGTCCTGTTTTTCACCAAAATATACCAGCCGCGACGCCAGCCAAACGGGCAACGCACTCGAATACCAGGAAAGACTGGACACCCACGCAGAAGCTCCACTTTTCACGTCACTTAGGCAATTTGTTTCGCGCCACCAAGCGCCGTTTTATAGCCCAGGGCATAAAGGTGGCCGGACATTAGACCCATGGTTTAGGGCTAATATCGCCGCTCTCGATCTTAATAACCTTCCTGATACAGATACTCTGCATTGCCCTATCGGACCCATTGCCGAGGCGGAACGTTTAATCGCCGACGCCTGGGGCGCGGCGCAAAGCTTTATGCTCGTGCAGGGCTCGACTGCAGGAAATATTACGATGGCGCTCTCGGCGCTGCGCCCTGGCGATCGGGTGCTGGTCCAGCGCAATGCACATAAATCTGTGATTGCCGGTTTGATCCAAAGCGGTGCGACACCGGACTGGCTTGCGCCCTATTGGGACGAAACATTCGGTATGGCTCACGGTATCAGTGTCGCGACACTGGAAGCGCGCCTATCGGAGGCGCCGACGCGGGCGGTCTGGTTGCTGCACCCCACCTATTACGGCAGTGTAGCCGATATCGCCGCTCTGTCCGCAGTCTGCCGCAAGCACAGCGTACTGCTGCTGGTCGATGGGGCTCATTCCCCACATTTCGGATTCCATCCAGATCTGCCTGTTCCCGCAGAGCGCAACGGCGCGGCAGGGGTCGTCCAATCTGTTCACAAGATCATCTCGGGTCTCAGCCAGGCAGCGGTTCTGCATATCGACCCGATGCAGTTGCCGACCGAGTCAGTCCGCCGTGCGCTGCAGCTAGTTCAAACTACGAGCCCGCATTTCGCGATCATGGCCTCGATTGACTTGGCCCGACGCGAGATGGTGCTCGACGGGTACGACCTGCTTCAAAGGACACTCGAATTGTCCCGCAGGGCGCGGCGAGAACTCTCCGCCATTCCTGGGATTACGATGCTCGGCCCCGAGCATGCTGCCGGTCCCGGTTCCGGATTCTACGGACTTGACGAAACTAAGCTGCTGATCGGCATTGGGCAGCTGGGCATGGACGGTCGCGAGATCGTAAAGCTGCTGAATCGAGACTATGGCATCCAGCCCGAACTGGCCGGAGCCGAGCATATTCTTTGCATCGTTACTTTGGGAAATACCGAAAGCGATATCGATCGTCTGGTTGTGGCTTTGACGCAGATAGCAGCCCAGGGTCGGATCGAGCGACCGAGTGCGATCGACAGCGGGATGATTCGTGACCTTTTGGCTCACCCGCCCGAATTGGTGCTGACTCCGCGTGATGCCTATTTCGCGCCGGACGAGACCGTGCCGTTCGATCAATCCAGCGGCAGGATCGCCGCAGAGGCTATCACGCCATACCCGCCAGGCATTCCAATCATCATGCCGGGAGAACGACTAACCCGGGATGTGACATCCCTTCTTCGCGCTTTGCAAAACTCCGGAACTCCTATCAGCGCGAGCGACCCTCAACTTCATACAATTAAGGTGGTGCAATGAAATCAGCGTTTAAGCCGGTCGTGAGGTCCATCCCGATAAAGCAGAATACCGCCACATCGACTTTCGAAAGGCTTGAATCAAATGTCCGAACCTACAGCCGGGCATTTCCAACCGTGTTCGCACGGGCCAAGGATGCCATGCTGTTCGATGAGGCTGGCAAGGGCTACATTGATTTCTTCGCAGGCGCCGGGGCGCTGAACTACGGTCATAACCCCGATTTCATCAAGCCGCTACTGGTCGAATATCTGCTCCAGGACAAGGTAATCCACGGGTTGGATATGTTCACGACAGCCAAGCGGGATTTTCTTGAAAACTTCGAGCGGATCATCCTGGCTCCGCGCAACCTCGACTACAAGATCCAGTTCTGCGGCCCGACGGGAGCAAACTCCGTTGAGGCGGCATTGAAGTTGGCCCGCCTGGTTACAGGGCGAACGAATGTCGCCAGCTTCACCGGCGGATGGCACGGTATGTCGAGCGGCTGCCTTTCGGTGACGGCGAACCGCGGGCACCGCTCTGCAGGCGGACCATTGGCCAATTCGACTTTCCTACCCTTCGCAGATGGGCCGCGGCCGATCGGCGATTCATTGAGCTATATCGAAAGTCTGTTCGAAGACCCGAACTCGGGGCTGGATCTTCCAGCGGCAATCATTTTGGAAACGGTTCAGGCGGAGGGCGGCATTTATCCCGCGCCTCCTGAGTGGCTGCGCGGCATCAGGACGCTTTGCGACAGGTGGGGTGTTCTGCTGATCGCCGACGATATCCAGGTGGGCTGCGGGCGGACCGGGAGTTTCTTCTCGTTCGAAGAAGCCGGGATCGTGCCCGATATCGTATGCCTGTCGAAATCTATCGGCGGCTATGGATTGCCCATGTCGCTCGTGCTGATGCGGCGCCATCTCGACCAGTGGGCGCCGGGCCAGCACACCGGGACCTTCCGTGGCAACCAATTGGCCTTTGTCGCAGCGACAGCGGCGCTGAAACTATGGGAAAATCAGGATTTCCTGGCTGCATTGGCGAAGCGCTCGGCTATGCTTGAGGCGACACTACGGAGCATAGTACAGCGCAATCCCGACCTCACTCTGCGCGGACGCGGTTTTATTTGGGGACTAGATTTCACGGCCGCGGGCGGACCTAAAGCTGCAGCCGCCATCTCGCGACAGGCCTTCGAAAGCGGATTGATTATCGAAAGCTGCGGGCGTGACGACGTGGTTCTTAAGATCCTTCCCCCTATCACGACAAATGAGGATGTCCTCGCTCGGGGCTGCGAAATCCTAAGCGACGCGATTCAGGCGACAAGAGCCCTCCACCTTGCGTAGGCACGCCCGTCGACACGGGGGTGCTCGTTCGACGATTCTGGCCTACGCGTCGATTATGGTGCTTATCGCAGTGTCGGGACCAAGTCAGGCAGACCCTAACCCGTTGCTGGATATCGGTGATCTGCACGCCACATGGAACGGTACCATCGGGATCGGCGCATTCGCGGTCCCGCAGGCCAACTTCGGTGCCGGTTCGTACGAGACCGATAAGCTCTTGTCGAAACGAACTTCCCCGGTATGGGGGGAGGGTTTCGTCAAGCCGCAAATCGGTCTCAACTACGATGTGGGCACGCTCCAATTCGCCGCGACCTTTAGCACTATTTATGCGCAGACGATCGGTGACGGCGATGCCAGCCTGGTCAGTACGACGCGCGGTGCGCCGGGACAAATCGACCTCGAGGAGGCGAATGTCGAGATAACCGGAGCGCTGCCAGCCTTGGAAAGCGGAACCTTCGACCTGCAGTTGGGCCGGCAGAATTTTCTCGTTGACGATGGATTCCTCATCGCTGACGGCACGATCAACGCTGGCACTCGCGCCGCATATTATCTTGTCCCCCGAAATGTTTTCGACGGTATCGGTGTGCTGCACCTCAACGGCATGCCGGTGCGCGCTGACATTTTTGTACTCAGTGTTGATACCGCACCCAATCTGACGCGCCGCGGGCTTGATCAGCCGCCGACATCCTTTGCGGGATTCGATTTGACCTGGTTTGCAAACGCGCCCGGCGACAAGGCCGACGGAAGCAAGAATTATGCTGATCGTCTGCGCTATGTCACTACGACCTACTTCCATATCTATGATTCGAAGACAGATGGAACAAAGACAAGCCGAGACGGCATGGATGTCTATTCGCTGTCGGTCGGCGGCGCGCCTGCGCCGTCGGTGCCCGATTTCACTTTCTATGCACAGGCAGTCCTGGAAAGAAACGCGAGTCCACACCGCGAGGTTCGTGCGAACGCCTATTACGTTCAGCCCGAATGGACATTTTCGGATCTGCCGCTGACGCCTGCAATTTTTTATTGCTATTCGCACTATAGCGGCGCGCGAAGCCCGAACGATGCGACAAACGAGAACTATGACCCTTTATTCTACGGTGCAGGGTACCGCGGCGGGAATTTTGGGTCATATTATTACGGCGAAATACTGAGTGAGTATTTTATCGCCAATACAAACGTCGATATTCATGAGGCAGAGTTGACGCTCATGATGCCGTTCCATGTCTTGAACGACCAGGACAGCCTGAAGCTGGATTTCATATATTACCGTTATCTGTACGATCAGAAGCGCGGTCTGGCCTTAAGCTCGGACAGTCTGGGACAGGAGGTCAACATCGCTGCTGAGTATCAATATAGTCCGGCGACATCGCTCGGAGCTGCGGTTGGGGTTGCGACACCTGGCTCGGGGGCGAAGGAGCAGCTTGCCCAGCAACTCAACCTGCCGTCTGGCGGGGGAGGACAGTTTAACCGAGCCAGTGGGATTGCTGAGGTCTTCGCGACCTTTTCCTTTTAACCGCTATCCAGTCGTCCTCTCACCAAGGCCGACTGGGACAGGGTAAGGTGCCGGATCATGCATGGCGGCTTTTGGGACGGAAGCCGAAGAGCTATTTTAGGCTCATTTACCGCATTCGGGCTGGCGTTTGTCATGTCGTATGGAGTCGGGTCGACTTATCCGGCAGCATTTGCCGCCGAACCTACGACTACCGAAACAATCGTTATATTGCGTCACGGGGAAAAGCCCGAAGCGGGACTCGGTCAGCTCGACTGCCAAGGTCTCAACCGATCGCTTGCTCTTCCGGCGGTCATGGGAAAGATGTTTGGAAGGCCCGATGCGATCTTTGCGCCCGACCCTTCGGAGATGAAGAGCGATCAGGGCCACCTCTATAACTACATTCGGCCGCTAGCGACTGTTGAACCGCTGGCAGTCTCTCTGGGAATGCCGATCGATACCAGTATCGGCGTTTCGAACATCGATGCATTGCGGGCGAAACTCGAAACGCCGGCCTATCGATCGGCTCTCGCATTTATCGCATGGGAACATAACGAAATACCCAAGCTCACCCGTCAACTCGTATCGGATAGTGGCGGCGATCCTGCCGTTGTCTCAGATTGGGACCGGCAGGATTTTGATAGCATCTACGTGATCAAGATCACGCGTACCGGCGGAAACTCGACGGTCATCTTCGACCACCGTCATGAAAGCCTGAATGGCCAGCCGAAATCGTGCCCTACGACGATGCCTCGGTAAATGCCGGTCCCGCGATCATCGTCCGCTCGTGGCACGGCATCCGGAAGCGTCTGAATGGAAAAGCGACTTGGATTGGTTCAACGGCCAGATCGCCGAACCGGGAAACTGATAGCTGCAGACTAAATCGGGCGTTCGATGTCGGTCAGAACGGACGGTCCCGCCCCGTCGCCCGCTTCGCGCAGCAGGAACATGCGCAGCCGGCCGTAATGCTTCGCCATTTCGGTATAGCCGACATAGTCGCAGGAAAATTGTTTGGCATTGTTCAGCGCCAAAATGGCGGCGAAAGTCTCTGTGACATAGACGCAGCCTTCAGGCGTCACCGGCTCAATGCGTGCCGCCCGGCTGACATGGGCGCCGTAATAGTTGAGCCGCGCGGTCACGGGGTCTTCCAGTTCGTAGACTGGACCCAAATGGCCGCCAAGACGCAACCGCATGGTCAGGGGAAGTCCTTCCGCCGCAAGATCGACGGCCGCCACCTCAGCCTGCATTTCCAGCGCGCAGGCCGCCGCCCGTCCGGCATCGGGGAACACAGCAAATATCCCGTCGCCCCAAGTGTTGACGAAGGCTAGGTCGCCCTTGAAGCGGCGCGCCACCCGGCCCAAAGCGCCCATGATCTTGCTCGTGAAAACTGGCAATTGGGCGTCGGTCAGCTTGCTGAAGCCGTGAATGTCGCCGAACAGCATCGCCCGTGTATCTCGGCCATGAGCAACCGCCGGTTGAGTATGCGAGGCGGCGACCTTCGGGGCGGAGGACATGTCGCCGCAGGGTATGACGATTGTCGGTGAGTGCCCCGCAGCCCGCCAAGCGGCGATATCGGCCGCGGTCCCGGCGACCGCCTCCCGAGCGAGACCGTCCCACACCGCCAATTGCTGAACCGGCGCATGCATATGACGGGCGCACAGGCTGGCGAGCCCCATCGCCAGGCCGCTGCAATAGTTGAACAGGTGATCGTCGCCCAAATACTGGTCTTCGGTCGCATAGCGCACGGTCTTGGCCGCGGCCAGACAGGCTACGAACCGCGGCACCCAGGATTCGCCCGCCGGCCTGACCGATTGTTCGATGAAGTCGTCGTTGGAAAATGGCAGCACGACATTGAGCGCGACACCGCGTGCGATCAACGCTTCGGCGAACAAGAGGTCCGCTCCGGACGCCAGCGCGCCATAGGCTGCGCCGATCCGCAATCCGTCCAGCAGTTTGTCGATCTCAGCTGCAATCGTCGCTTCTTGTTCCGCCCGGAACCTGCCGGCTTTTCCTGGGCGCGCGATCATATGGCCCGTGTAATGGACGACACAGGGCGGGATGAAGGCACTGAGCACATCTGCCGGCAGGCCTTTCGCCTCGACAACCCGTTCGAGTTGCCGGCCGGTAGATGACAGAGACGCATAGTCGCTGCCGTTCGCGGCGATGACCGGGCCGATCAGCGCCTTTGCCGAGGCGACGTCGCCGACAAGGAGATGGGCCTCCAAAGCAGTTGCCAGTAACCAATATCGGTCGCCCGAATTCCACTGCAGCGCCACATCGAGCCGGGTCTTCAGAAGGTCCAGAACCTCCCGCCCGAGATGCGCCGACAGATCGGCGTTTCCCGACAGAAGGGCCAATGTCGCGGCGTTGATCGCCGGATAATATGCCTCGGGGTCGTTCGCCGCGACCGCCATGCGATAGGCATCTTCGTAGATCGCCCGGGCCTCATCCAGCAGTCTCCGCCGCGTGGCCCCCGACGCTGCGAGGCCTTGGTCCTTTTTGAGCCTGCCAAGCAGGCTGTGCGCATCGATGTTTTTATGCGATGCGAGGTCCAGTTCTTCATATTTCTGGAACGCTAGATCAATTGCGCCGGCATTAGCGAGGCTTAGCACTGCGCGGTGTGCAAAGCTTACGTCGTCCGGATATTCGGCGTGGGCCTCGATGGCCAGGTCATAGGCACGAAAAAATTCGCCATTATTGAAGAATGTTTTGATATCTTTAAGGCGAGCTTGCGCACTGTCAGCAGTATTCGTGTCGGACATCCTGACCTCCGGAAGTCGGCTTCGCCGACTTAGGCCTGCGCGAGCCGGTCAATCGTTGCGCGGCGCTGAAGCCACCTTCTATTTGCCGAAGCGATACCAATATCACCGCATTAGCGTTCGACACGATAAAATCCGCCCAAGATCTGAGAATTTCGCGTCCCCTGGCCTTAAGGTCACAGCGTGCACTCCATCGGCTTCGCGCATCAATCCTACGCGGTAAAAGTTCGCTTCGCTGGGCGTGAGGCTAGTTCGTTACTAGCGGGCGGACTCGCAAGAATTTTCTTTTCCCTGTGCATAGATGGCAGGGCACTTCGGTCGGCCGCGCATCGAGCATCTGGTCCCGCTCAAAATTGAGCCGGAGTTGGTTCGGGGGACTTGTTAAGTGATTGAATTTCCTGGTGGGCGCGACAGGGATTGAACCTGTGACCCCTTCCATGTCAAGG
>PLTD01000247.1 GCA_003165335.1 Rhodospirillales bacterium
TGAAATCCCCTCCGCTACTCACCAATGCCGATATGCTCGCTGATGATGAATTCCATTCGCGCCAAGCCAACCCCGGCGCTGGGTAGCATCGCGGTGCGGAAGGCAAGATCCGGGTTGCCCAGATTGACCATGATCTCGGTCCGAGGTAGCACAAGTTGCTCTGCCGGAATCCGCGTCGTCTCGAAGGGTAGTTTACCCTCATAAACCTCGCCGGCCTCACCCTCTGCGCATGAGATCGTGACCTCAACGCCGGTAGCCAGGGCGGTCGTGGCATTCGCCGTGCCGACTACAGCGGGCACGCCCAGTTCGCGGGCGACGATAGCTGCGTGGCAGGTCCTGCCGCCACGGTCCGTGACGATGGCGCCGGCGGTTTTCATCACCGGCTCCCAGTCGGGGCTGGTCGCACTGGCGACGAGGACTTCACCGGGCTTGAAGTCTCTTAAGTCTTCGCTCCGGGTGATCACTCGGACAATGCCGGAAGCGATCTTTTCACCCACCGCCTTGCCAACCGCAAGAACGCGGCTTTTCCCTTTTAGTGTGTAGCTCTCAAAGATGTCGGCGGATTTCTGGGAGGCGACCGTCTCAGGTCGCGCCTGGACGATATAAAGCTGTCCGTCGTCGCCGTCCTTGGCCCATTCGATATCCATAGGAACCGGATGGCCCGCGATCTTGGAATAATGATCCTCTATCTTGATCGCGAAATCGGCGAGGCACAGCACATCCTCGTCGCCGATACAGAAATGATCGCGCAAAGCCCATGGCGTACGCGTATTTTTGGTGGTCGCTCCACGACTGCGCCGACTGTAAACAAGACGCAGTTGTTTGGCGCCCAGAGAGCGGCGCAACACCGAACGGAATCCGGCCCGGAAAGTCGGCTTATGGACATAGAATTCGTCGGGATCGACCTTTCCCTGAACGATGTTCTCACCGAGGCCGTAAGAGCCGGTGATGAACACGACATCCCGGAAACCGGATTCGGTATCCAGAGTAAAGATGACCCCGCTGGTGGCTATATCGGAGCGCACCATTTTCATCACGCCGACCGAGAGGCCCACTTTGAAATGGTCGAACCCGTTATCGACTCGATAGATGATGGCGCGATCGGTGAAGATCGAAGCGAAACATTGCCGATAGGCCTCAAAGAGTTGCGCTTCCCCCCTGATGTTCAGGTAACTTTCATGTTGCCCGGCAAAGCTCGCTGTCGGCAGGTCCTCCGCAGTCGCGGAACTACGCACCGCGACGGAGACATTCGCGCCATATTCGGCCTCGAGGCGGCGGTAGGCCAGGGCGCTTTGCGCCCGTAAATCGTTATGGCCAGTGGCGTCGTAAACTATTTTACGGGCCTCAGCCGCTCTTACCGCGAGCCGGTCGACATCGCTGGCATCCAAGCCGTCGAGAAGTTCGTGGAGGCGCTCCCAGGCATTCGCGCGGGTGTGAGGGCGTCGTAGTAGGACTGGGCGGTCAGGGCGAAGCCATTGGGAACTTTGACACCCAATGTGGCCAGGCAGCTGTAAAGCTCGCCGAGCGACGCATTTTTGCCGCCGACAAGAGAAACATCCGAATTGCGGAGTGTTGAGAACCAGCGAGTATAGTCGGGCACGGCGTTCATCACCTGTGCTCCTGAATTATGTAAGAGAGCAGTTATCCTGCGCGCCGCCATTTCATCCGGCCTTGATTTCGATCAATCCGAAGCGCGGCAGAAAGGAAGCCTATTCGGCCGCCTCTAACCGCGCATCGGCACCGACGGCTTCCAGTGCCGAATCCACAGCCTGTTCGACGCGCTCCAACCAAATGAATTCGAGCTGGTTGCGAACCTCCTCCGGGATATCGTCGTAATCTCGCTTATTGCGTGCCGGCAGCATAACCCGCGTAATTCCGGCCCGTGCCGCCGCCACGACCTTTTCCTTTATGCCGCCGACCGGAAGGACCAATCCGCGCAAACTGATTTCGCCCGTCATAGCGGTATCGGCCCGGATCGTGCGATCGGTCATCAGCGAGGTCAGCGCCATAAACATCGCGACACCCGCACTTGGGCCGTCCTTGGGCGTGGCGCCGGCGGGCACGTGGACGTGAATATCGTGGTTCTCGAACCTTGTCGGATCGATTCCCAAAGCGACGGCACGATTCTTGACGATACTAAAAGCCGCCTGGGCGCTTTCCTTCATGACATCGCCAAGTTGTCCGGTCAGAATCAGTTTGCCGTGGCCGGGAATGAGCGTGGCCTCGATGAACAAGATATCGCCGCCAACCGGAGTCCAAGCGAGCCCCGTCGCCACGCCTGGAATACTTGTGCGCATGGCGACGTCGCTTTCGAATCGCGGCTGGCCCAATATTTCCGTCAGATCGGAAGCTTCGATTGCCAACGCTCCAGTTTCGCCCTCCGCGATACGCACTGCAATATGGCGCAAGACCTTTCCGATTTCGCGCTCGAGCGCGCGAACTCCCGCCTCCCGCGTGTAGAGCTGAATGATCTCTCGCAGGGTTTCGTCCGAAATCGTTACCTGCTCAGGGTTCAACCCGTTGGCTTCCAACTGGCGAGCGACTAGATAGCGCCGCGCAATCTCGAATTTTTCCTGAGCCCCATATCCGGCGAGGCTGATGATCTCCATGCGATCGCGCAGCGGGCCGGGTACCGTGTCCAACATATTTGCGGTGGCAAGGAACACGATGCGGCTGAGGTCGAACGGAACGCCCAGGTAATTATCGCGAAACGTGTCGTTCTGTTCGGGATCGAGCACTTC
>PLTD01000053.1 GCA_003165335.1 Rhodospirillales bacterium
GCGCAGCCAAGGAATCTGGGTATAGATATATCAATTGTTTAATAACGTCCAAAAAACGCCGATCACCAAGTCTGACCTTTCGCGCAATCACCCAGTCATCACGGAAATGACGGTTTAGGGTGCTTCACGAATTGCTACAGCGTATGGCGACTCTCCGCCGCTCACCCAAGGTACTCGGGATCGCGGCGTCAACGGCTTCAACCGCCCGGCGCTCCCGGCTTGAGGCTTTCCGACCGGGCCTGCAATTTTGCAGTCGGGGTCGACGCGGACCTTTCCGGCTTCGGCCTAGTCACTTCGAACAACCGCCATTACCTTCGAGGTTATCACGGGTACCATTCCACACTTCGCCAAAACGACGCGGAGATCCCGGATGGCGGGAAACACTTCCTGATTCCAGTCCGCACCTTGCGCGTCGTGCGCAGCCTGTTCGAGTTCCACGATCCTTTTATCTTCGGTGAAAATCTTTTCAGTGAACCAGGTTATGATAGGCCACGCTGCGTTGATCAAACCTGGAATCCCAGGCCTGCGTACCGAGAGATAGCCGAAAACGCGGCTGGCGCCTTGCTCCCTCCCCAACGGCGTATAGCCCAGCCAAACCTGCAAAACCGGTTCTCCTCCTCCAACCCACACTTTGAGATTTTGGTATGGATATCCGGTTCGAATGGTCATCAGATCCTTATGATCGCCTCCGCCGTTTGGCCGAAATGTGCCCAAGATGGCGATTTCGCCGAGAGGTCCGACGCCGGTCGGGCGGCTGAAGGTATAGTCAACTTCGCACCAATCCTCACCGCTCCGGTGCCCCAGGCAATGCGCTTTGATCGAACCCATTTGTCGGCGGTGCAAGAACTGATGGTTCATGTCCATCAGGTTCTCATGCATGAATGTGTAGTGGGCGCTTACCTCGCGATTTAGCCGTCTCGTCTTGTAGCTGCCGATCATCGCTGCCCCCAGAGCATCCGGCGCGCGTTGGTCGGCAAGCACCGGGTCGCCGGGGAAGATAAATATGAGCCCGTCGATCTCCCGACACGGATAGCTGCGGACCCCATCGGGAAGATGATCCACACCGCGGTAGGGGACATCGACGCAGAGACCAGCACAGTCGTATGTCCAGCCATGGTACCCGCATTTGATCGCGTCTCCGACAACAATGCCGATGTGCAACGGCACCTGTCGGTGAGCGCAGCGGTCCTCCAACGCGAATGCTTTTCCGGACTTTCCGCGATAGAGAACGATCGGAGCACCTGCGAATTCTCGGGCAAGCGTCTTGCCAACTTTCAGTTCGTCCGACCAAGCTGCTGGGTACCAATAATCCGGATTGGCGCGAATTTTTCGCAGATCATGATTAACCATTTGACCTGGCGCGGAAATGGGCATGGATTCGACTCCAATCTTTCGTTTACTCTGGGGCTCGTTCTCGTTGCACTGTCACGTTGTTCGATCAAGGCCGCAATGGGAAACAGAGCGAACAGACACGAACCAATCCTATCATACACTCGCCCGATTTCGGCGCCATGTCGTGCCACTGCTGAGGCAAGAGAGCACAGAAGGTTGATGCCGGCGACATTGAAAGGTTCCTAGGCGCCTCCCTTGCAGTGAGGGGCTGAGATCACGGTGCCATGCACCGCCATATGGAACGTGATAGCTGGCTCGAGATTGCAATTCTACGGGGCTAAGGCGCGGCGACGAGGTCGTCTGGTAGAGCCGGCTTCGCCTCAAGCCTTCTGTTTTAGCCGCGCTCCCGCGCCGCCGCCATTTTCAGGGATGAATTCAATACCCGCCGCTCCCAAAGCACTTCGGATATCACGCAACCTACTCTCAAACAGGCTCTCGCTCCGCTCCAGTCGAGAGATCGTGTTCGGCGATACCTTCGCCAGGGCGGCGAGCTCTCGGATGCTAAGCTGAAGAGCCGCGCGCGCCATTCTGCATTGCGTGGAACTGATCGACATAAAATAGTAGCACCGTTACTAAGTCTCTTGACCCTTGGCGCAGGTCCAGCCAGCACAGCGCCACGGCCTGTCCTTCCCGCCAGCGACCGCTGGGATAAGCGCTATCGTCGTCNNGTTTGACCATTTCCGTAATGGTAAGGCGCCCCTGAAGCGTCATCTGCATTCGACCCAATGCAGCCGCCAGCAGCACGATCAGGCGATCCCAAGAGCTGACGGTCCACGGAAAACGCGGGTGGGAGTTCAGCGCCAGGAGCGGGATGCAAAGCTGGTGACGGTCAAAAGTTAGGCGGAGAAATGTCTCTGACATGGGTCAAGAAAAGCCAGACTGGCTCAACTTCTGCGCCCGTTCGTCGAACCTATCCGTTCGATTTAGGTACAAACTGAACACCAGGCAGCCCCTCGAAATGCCGGTCACAGGTCAATAAGTCGGCGCCAATGGCCAGGGTCGTTGCATAGATAATCGCATCCGCTGTCGCTAGCCTATACCGGGAACATAGCTCTGCCGCAGACAACGCGATTGATGTATCGAGATTGACGACGCTGCAGGTTTGCGTAAACGCGATCACTTGATCAGCCTTTTCCTCACCAGTTTCCCGGGTCAGCCACTTTGCCAACTCGAGTTGCACAATGGTTGGCACGAGCCATTGATCACGCGTAGGAAGATAGCCCGCCACGATGCTGCCAACGGGTGAACCGATTAGCCATTCGATCCAGGCTGAGGTATCCACAAGCAACATCAGACGCGATCCGTTCGATCCCGATATCCCTCCGAATTGGCGCCTCGCGCCAGCCCCGCAAGATCCTCAAGTTTGGGGACCGGCACGAGAAGCACGCCCTCCCCTTTGGGAATAAAGGCAAACTCCTGCCCAGCCTGCCAATGCCGCGCTGTGCGTACAGCCTTGGGTATGGAAATTTGGAATTTACTGGATAGTTTCGCGGTGTCCTTCGCAGGCATTACGCTTCTCCGATCGATCAATGAATCGTAAGATGGTAACATGGCATTGATTGAATCGGAACTGAAAGCAACTAAGAGTGTCGTTGATCATCGAATTTACATCAGCAAGTTACGTGCCAGTTTTGCTGCGTTGTCGCTCCGGAGCGAACCCAGTGCTCAAAACCGGTTCGCCGCGAAAGCACATGAATTACATCAGAGGCACTGTCGGACCAAATTGATCGGCGCTTTCGAAGAAGCTGATTCGCTCAATCAAGAACCCGTTCCGCTATTTCGACAGCTCGCCTGAGGTGATCCTTCTCGCGGTGATGGTGTCGAAACCCGCGCCCAGATTGACCACCGCGTCGATTTGGCCGACGGACTCAATCAGTTTTTCGTCAATGTACCGCTTACGGCACATCATTCCGCCCCAGAGACCGGGAAAGGTCCTCTCCGTTAATCGCACCATCCAGTCCCTGGCGATTGCAGATCGCATCAGCCATAGGGAAACTCTCGCGCCAAATGGCAGGATCAAATGGGCCAAGTCATCGACGATGACGCGTTGGGTCTCGGGGAATAGCTGTTCCACGGCAACCATCGCTATGGGACCCGTTCCGGTCTTGGCTCCTGCTTGAGTCATAATGGGACCCCACTCGACTGCGCTTCCCGGAGCGCCGTCGCAATGGCGTCACAGATATTGCGACCGCTCAAGGTCAGCGCTCCGCTCGAGCGGACACCGCTGTTTCACGCCATCTAGGTCCGGTCGTCGGACGAAGCGATCCACCCCAAAGCATGATCGCTGGGGCTGCTTATCGCGCAATCCGACCGAAGCGAAATGGAGCGAAATAGAACTGTCTGCTTGGTGTCGACTGAATAGCGTCTTTTCAAGTTTTCCGTTCCAGAGTCGCCGAGCTGCTTCCGGCCCAACTTGGGCGCGGGCGAATGTCTGGTTGCCCGTCTCGGCACCCGAAAGCCGACTGGCAGAAAGTCCCCAAGTCAGTCATTCTGACGCCGAACCGTGTGAGTACCGGGCGTCTGCAATCTGCTACGACCTCAGTCTGGCACAATCGATGCCGTCGGGGTTGCACTCTCGCTTACCGATTCAACATCAGCCATGGCATCGACGCCGACGTTGCACGTCGATCTGCCAGTTCCTACTTTCATCTTGTCGGGTGCACCATCGCTTCGCTATATGTTTCAAGGGCTTGTGCCCAGAAACCTATTAGCTCGCGAGTTCAATTTTCTCGTATACAATTCATAAACAAATTTCTGGCCAAAAAAGGACATAGGCCGGGCAATAGCCACGATGGTCAGATCAGCGAGATCGTGACGCCCTCAATCGCAGGCGAAATCGTCGGCCCCGAGCCACACTACCGGATGGCTTTTTGCGGTTTGAGCGCTGGAGTGCGTACGGCGGCCTGACCGGGATTGTACCGACCGGGATCATTCCCATCTCTAACCGGTTACGACGCCCATACGGGGTTGTACGATGATGACCCGGTCCGACCATTTGGTGGGCCGATACAGATATCGCTCGAGGAGGATGTCGTATGGGCAAATCTATTTTTCTGCTGACTGCAGCTATTGGAATGCTGACGGTTTCTGGCTGTAGTAATGGCGGTAGTTTTGGCTCCAGTACTCCAGCATCGAGTCAAACGACCGAAATGGGCGGCCGTATCATGCCGGGGACGCCTCGGCCGCAGGTGAGTTGGTCCTGGTTGTTTCGATAGGTTGGCGTCGGATGAGAAGGACCAGCGAGGGCGGAACTATCCTGCCTAAGGCCTAGTGTTGTTTGACCATCAGCCATGGCATCGACGCCGACGTTTCACGTCGATCTGCCAGTTCCTACTTTCATCTTTTCTGGTGCGCCGCTAGCGGGTCACATTTCGGTCTGCGGCAGCTGTTGCGCCAGCCATAGCCGCGTCCAGCCGCCATCGGACTAAAGCCACGGTCGAGAAGCAAGCCTACCTTCCAATCAAGTCCGTGAGCCACCGCAGTTGATCAGACACCCAAATCACCGTCGGATAAATTGACATGCCTTTTTTCTCGTTACCAAAACTCCTCGACAACCCAGCTGTTAGGAAGCAGCTGCTATTCTGGTCCGGGCAGAATCTCAGCGAGCTGATCGACCAGTCGAGTACGTGCATCCGCAGATAGTTTATCCAGGTTCAACTGCTTCCATCGCACCGCCGGCAGATCCGCCGCACGCAGGACACCTAGCAGCGCCCAATCGGGTTCACCACGTTTAAATCCCAGAAGAAATGTCCTGTAAGCCTCCGGCATTCCACCCGCTATGATGGTGATCAGCTCTTCGCGCGTTGCGAGCAGATCGTCCAGTTCGACGGAGTCTGCCGTCATGCCATCAAAGCCTTGGGCGAACTCCTGCGCGATGTCCTTGCGGCGCGGGACCAGCACTTCCGAAATCGGTCGATCATGACTGATCAGATGAACAATGAAAGCGCGCCGCAGATCGTCACTGACGCCTTCGTTCGCCAGCAAGTCCCGAACATCAAAAAGATCGCGCGGGTGCTGCCGATCGAGCGCGGCTATGATTTTGCCCGCATAGAGGTCGGCGAACGAGACAACCTGTATTTCCGCATAGCCGAAAGCCTCTTCGACACCCGGTGACACCGCGCGCACTTCGGGCTGGAAGACGCAGCCGCGCAGGACCGGCGTTACTTCGATCTTGATCTGCGCATCCGGTCTCTGGACCGTGAGTTTGGTGACGATCTGCTCACGGGCATTGATGACTTCGGTTACGCGCACGCCTCGCAATCCCGTCCGTATCGCCGCCGCCACGCGCCTCATGCCGGCAGGGATCGCGGCCAGTGAGTCCGGCCGCGGCGCCACTGGCAGGTAGGTCAGATCGATATCAACCGACAGCCGAGGCATGTCCCGGATGAACAAGTTGATAGCGGTGCCGCCTTTCAGCGCAAAATCCTGTTCTTCCGCAACAATCGGGAGAACTTCGACCAGCAGCGCGACCTGACGCCGATATCGTTCAGACAGGGGCATTCAAGTCCTGCGGCACTGTTATGAGATATTTCGGGTCGAGCCTGCCGCCTTTGACGAGCATGCGCTTGCCGGTGCCGAGATCGACGGCAGCCTGGTCGATCTGTTTCAGCCATGGGTGCTGGTGCCGCTCTGCGAACCAGAAGAACAGCCGCTTGACCTTGACGCTTCGGCAATCGGCAAGGAGGAACTGGAGCCGTTTCGGACTGAGGGTCCGCAGGCCTTCGACCAGCATATCGACCTGATGAAAACTCTCATGGCGGGGCAACTCGTCCAGCAGTTCAAACAAGGCCCGTTCGGGCGTCGAGACAACCATGGGTCCCCCCTCGGACGGGCCGGGCAGTTGCCGCACCGTGCCGTCCTGCAATCCCGGCGCAGCCCCGAGGGATTTGAACAGGACCGGCGCGCGGTGGAACCGGAATGTCACCTTCAGGGGAAGCTTTGACAGCCAGCCGGGGGGCGGCTTGACGCCATACAGGTGGATCGTCGAGGGACCGGATTGCGAGAGGTAATGGCTGAAGCCTTGCAGGTCGAGCGCGGTCCGCCCGCCCAGGGTCAAATCGCTCTCCAGTAGCTTTTGCAGGGAAACGACGACCCTCTCCCAGCTTAGCTCGCCTAAGGGCCGTTTGTAGGTGCCGCGGACCGGCTGAACCAGCCACCCACCTGAGACATACTGGCTGCGCAGGCTGGTCGAATACCCGTGCCGTTCCATCCAGCCCGCATCGACCAGGAGGCCCTCGGGCAGGGTTCGTTCGAGGTAGTTTAGCTTTGTACTATTTTGCTCAGCCATACTTAGTGAAATGGCATATAATCAAACCAAATTCAAGGTTTGAGAAAATACAAAAATACTAAGCCACGCTTAGTAAAATGCATAAGATACAAACTAAATCAGGACAATGGGGCTGGCCAAAAGACGACCGTAGGGCCTAACGCGTCAGGAAAGACCGCCCTGCTGCAGTGGTTTGTCGAACCGACGCTACGATAAGGCCTAGTGTTGTTTGATGAGTAATTACACACCCCTATCTTTTGAGCGGCGAGTTTGCGGTTTGGTCTTGGCTCAAGCCAGGATGCTGACGATCACGTTGAAGGGGTTTGCGGCCTTGAGC
>PLTD01000125.1 GCA_003165335.1 Rhodospirillales bacterium
AGTTCTGACCCGGCGTCGTTCCCCAGTGGCTGACCACCAGCGGCTTCACATGGTCCATCGTCAACGGTTCGCGCAGGAGCGGGTTGTCGAAGAGGTAGATCTGACCGACGGACAGATAGTTGGCCGCCCGCCAGTAGGCGTTGATCAGCCGTAATTCTTCAGCATCCAACGTATCTTGACCGCCGGGCTTTCCGGCAGCGTTGTTGCGGTCCTGGAGCCCGCGCGCGGTGGTGTGCGTGTCCATGTGTCGAATCCTCTGCCGCCAGGTTCGGCTCCTGCGGGATCCGTCCCGAAATGAATGAAACCCGGCCAGCGCCTAATGGAGGCACAATTTCAAGCAAAAACGTCGGAACGGAACCGATCATCCTTTGGGCGGCGAGCCGTCGCTAAAGCGTTCGATCGCCGATCATGTCAGTGGCTGACCGGCAGCCGTAGCCTCGGAAACTACTCAGACCAGTTGGACAGACCCGTGCAGGTCGCAATGATCGCCATGGGGATGATGGAGGGTTCCGTTGACCAGATAGTCGACGTGATCACCGTGCGGGATCGCTTCGTGCCCGCAGTTCGGACCATGAATATGGCCTGAGCATTTGCTCGCGGGCGTGCATTGTACAGGGTTCGCGGTGCCGACCTCGATGACATGTTCGTCGATGTGATCCGCGTGCGGGTTATGCAAATGACCCCCATGAAGATAGTCAACATGGCCATCGTGCCGAATGGCTTTGTGTCCGCAATTCGGCCCATGCTGGTGGGCATGATCGGGATGGTGATCGGCGGTGCAACTTGTCATGAATGTCTCTCCTTTGTCCGCGGGCTGGCGATGGGGATGCGCAGGCTTCGGCGGCTCGACTTCAGCGACCGCTATGGGATCGCTGGCAGGGAAGCTCTCTTCCAGCGCTTCATCGAGGAGCCCATCGATATGTGCGTCGTTCGCAGGCGCATTGGGCTTGTGTTGTCGATTTCCGGATTCTGTTGAACTCATTGCGTCACCGGTCCGCCCAGGTCGTGCTCCAGCCCTACACAAAGACGGCGGCTACAATCCATGACAGGGGATTTCCCCTCCGCAGACTCCGCAAGACTTCGCTGTTCTTTTCGATTGGGACTTGGTGGGGACCGCTGGCAATCGTCGGTATATCCCTCATATCGCCTGGCTCCAGATTGTTTTGGTGGGACTAAAGTCGACCAGGCGCTTGCCGCGTTACGCTGCCGCCCATTGCGCATCCCAGACTGCTGGAGACCACAAGACAAACATAGCAAACGCTGGGCCGAGTGGCGGAGCCTCGGAATCTACTCATTTGCTGCTCGATAGATCGCCAGCCATATTAAAGACTTCAGTTCCATTGATTTTATTAGCCCAGATGAGGGACCCGGACTTAATCGAAAGAGCCTCGAGTAAGAACTCCCTAATTTGGTGCGAAGACAACATTGCCCTCGAACCCAATGACCAGTCTTCAAAATGGCGCGATGCGATGCGAAGCGGTAGGCTCGGAAAATTCTTAATCATGTCCGAAAAGCGTCTGATTAGAGCCTATGGACCGGTTTTATCGTTTTCGCCTATGCCAAGCGGCGGAAATAGGCCGGGGCGGGGTAAGTGTCCGCGGCCGAGCCGCTCAAACTGCTGCCGGCAATATCAGCGACGCAGTGACCCCGGGATGATTGTCGGTGAGCATCAAGGTGCCGCCATGTAGTTTTGCAACCGCGCAAACAACGCTAAGACCCAACCCGAAACCGGCCATTCCACGACTGGAGTCACCCCGATAGAAGCGTTCCGTCGCTAACCCCTTCTCAGAATCCGGAATGCCGGGACCGTTGTCGGTAATACCGATCCCGATCTTGCTCTGGGAATGTCGGGTCAAGCGCACTGTCACTTGACCCGCATTGGGAGTATATTTGATCGCGTTGTCGATCAGATTGCCAACCGCCTGAGCCAGAAGAAAAGGATCGCCATTGGCGGTCATTCCATCTGTCGCTTCGGTCGTGAGAGTGATCGCTTTGGCTTCAGCGGCTGGGCGGTAAAAGTCGGCGACCTCAATGACCATCTCGGTAATATCGACATTGCGGAATCCCGAACGCCGAACGCCGGAGTCGATTTCGGCCAACCGCAACAAGGCATTCGACATATCAATAAGGCGGTCGATATCATCGACCACCTCTTCGATCGCACCGAAAACTTCATTGGTCGACGGTCGGCCGCGCAGAACGCTCTCCAGCCGCGCACGCATCTCGGCGAGGGGCGTTCTGAGATCGTGTGCCACGGCGTTGGAAACATTGCGCACCCCCTCGATCAGATGCTGAATCTGATCGAGCATTTGGTTGATCATATGAGCAAGCTGGTCGAACTCATCGGCGGATTCACGCTCGGGTACTCGTCGAGCAAGATCACCTTGGACGATTGCAGCAGTGGTGCGGCTGATCACCTCCACCCGGCTCAGCAAAGCGCGCCGCGCCAAAATTCCGCCCAGTGCCGCAATGACCAGGGCAGCTGCGATAGCCCATGCGAGGCCGTTTAATATCAATCCCCGAACCTGCGCTCGGTCCTCCACATCGCGACCTACCAGCAACTTGAAGTCGCCCGGAAGAGCGACGTTCAAAAGCCGCGTCGCGCGGGTCTGGCTGCCATGCAGCATCTCGGACTGATACCATCCGGTCGCGTGGCCGATCTCTGGCGGCCAGGAATTCAGATTACCCGCCAGCGGTTGATTCAACGGATCGACCAAGAGATAGATGGCGTTCTTGTCACCACTTTCGCCGGCACGCTCACCGATGGCCTCGATCGCACCGGGTACGCCGGAGCTACGCAGCCTGTCGCCGATCGCCCGCGTATCTGCGAGAATGACGGCGTCGATTTCACGATCGAGATAGCTGGCCGTCCGCCACCACAGCAGCCCGACCAGAAGCAGAGATGACGCGATGAAGAGCCCGGCATAACCCAAGGCGAGACGCAATGATGTCGAGCGAAGCAGCCTAATCATCCGCGCTGAGCCGATAGCCGGCGCCCCGTACCGTTTTTAGCAGCGATCGGTTGGAGCCCACATCGATCTTGTGCCGCAGGTTACTGATATGCGTGTCGATCACGTTCGTTTGCGGATCGAAATGATAATCCCAGACATTCTCAAGCAGCATGGTGCGCGTTACCACATGCCCAGCATGGCGCATCAGAAACTCGAGCAGCTTGAATTCACGCGGTTGCAAATGGATTTGATTGTCGGCGCGCGTCACCTTGCGCGACAGCAGATCCATCCTCAGATCGCCGACCGCCAGCGATGTCTCAGCCTCAACGGCCTGAGAACGGCGCATCAGCGCATCGAGCCGGGCTGCCAATTCGCCAAACGCAAACGGCTTAGTCAGATAGTCATCGCCACCTGCGCGCAAGCCCTGGATGCGCTCATGCACGTCGGCCAACGCGCTCAAAATCAAAACCGGCGTTTTATTACCGGTCTTGCGAAGCGCTTCGATAATGCCAAGCCCGTCGATTCCACCGGGGAGCATCCGGTCCAGCACGATTGCGTCGTAGCGTTCTGCGCTCGCGAGGAAAAGGCCGTCTCGGCCATTGTCGGCATAGTCGACAACATGACCGTCCTCTTTGAGCCCCTTCTGAACGAAGTCGGCAACCCGCTTGTTGTCCTCAACCAGTAGAATTTTCATCTCGCTCCTTTTGCCGGGAGGCAAGCCTCCCGGCAGGATCAGCGCTAGGCCAAGAGTTGAAGTGCCAGATAATAGGTACTTCCGTCGCGCATGACCAATAGCGGAACGGCCGCCTTTTTCGCCTCCTCGGCAGCATGGATGCGCGACGCGGCTTCCGATGGTTTGGTCACAGCGTCGCCTCCGACCTTCATAATCACATCGCCGGCCTGAAGCCCGCTCTCGGCAGCACGGCTATCGGGCGTAACATTCTCAACGACGACGCCCTTTACACTTCTGTCGAGGCCAAGTTCCGAACGTGTCTCGTTGGAGAGTTGCGCAAGTCCCAGTCCAACGGGGTTGTCCGGCTTGTCGCCGTCGGCAGCTGTGGATTTTTCGCCAGGGGGCACACCGATCTCCACCGCCACTTCGCTCTGCTTGCCGTCCCGCGATATCGTCAGGGTCGCCTTTGAGCCCTGGCCAATCTCGGCGACCGCCAGAGACAAATCGTGCGGCGCCTTTACCGCGTTGCCGTTCAGGGCAGTGATGACGTCTCCCTGGCGGAGATCGGCAGTGGCAGCAGGTGATCCGGGTTCTACCTGATCGACGACGACGCCGTCGCTGTCGGGTCTGTCCATCGCCTTGGCCAACGCGGGCGAGATCGCCTGCATTTCGACGCCAAGCCAGCCGCGTTTGACAGATCCGTGATCACGCAGTTGATCGACAATCTTGGAGGCGAGGTTCGACGGGATGGCGAAACCTATCCCCACGCTCCCCCCGGTCGGCGAATAAATCGCCGTGTCGATTCCGATAACTTTACCACTCTGATCGAAGAGAGGACCACCGGAATTGCCCGGGTTGATCGGCGCATCGATCTGCAGGAAATTATCGTATGGGCCGGCATTGATATCGCGCCCGTGGGCCGAGACAATACCCGCCGTCACCGTCCCTCCTAACCCGAACGGGTTGCCGACGGCAATGACCCAGTCGCCTTCCCGCGCCCCATCGGAATTGCCGAAGGTTACGTGGGGTAGCGGCTTGTCGGCATTGATTTTCAGCAATGCAACATCGGTCTTGGGGTCGCGGCCTTTGACGACGGCCGGGTACACGCTGCCATCGGCAAGTGTCACCGTAACTTTACTCGCGTGATCGATGACGTGGTTGTTGGTCACGATATAGCCCGACGGATCGATGATAAATCCTGATCCCAGGGCATGACCGCCTTCCGGTTTTTCGTTCCGACCGTGATCCTGCCCATTGAAGGGAAAGCCGGGCGGCGAATTGGGCGGCTCCTGCATCTCGGCGTTCTGTATAGATTCGGTGACTGCGATATTCACGACGGCCGGCTTGACCTCTGTCACGAGCTGGGCAAATCCCGGCAATGGCGCGCCGGTCGCAGTCGCTGTTGCGACCGCAGGCGATTCGGCCGCAAATGTCGTTGAGACGAAGACACTGGCCGCGCCGCCGGTCAGGACTGTCGTCGTCAGAAGCGCAGCGATTAGCGCGCGCGGCGCGATCCTGAGCGCCGGCTTATTGATGTGTCTCATGGGACTTCTCTCTTCCTGCTTTTTTGTGACACCGCAGGCGCGTGCACGCCGGCTGGTACAAATGGAAGATGGGCATCTCCGCCTTTGGAGAATCTCGACGGGACATTAACAATAATTGAGGATTGGCTGATGGATAGTCGCGCTAACCGCTTGGAACTAACGATCACGCGCGAAAGTTAGCCTCATGATGTCGTCCTCGACATTAACGAGACTGGAGCCAATCATGGGATCGGGAAATCACCAAACGTTTGAAAATAGTAAACCAGGAGGGGCATTTCGGATCTCCGCTCTCGTTCTCGTGACGACTGCCCTCGTGGCCTGTCAAACGCCGCAACAAGTGGTTTCCAATAAGGAAGACAATCTATCTGCGGCAGGCTTCATTGTGCGACCGGCCAATACGCCAGAGCGCCAGGCGATGATAAACAGCCTTCCTCCGCATAAGTTCGTACAGAGGGCTCACGGAGATACGATCCACTATGTCTATGCAGATCCGCTGGTCTGCGATTGTTTATACGTCGGCTCGCAGCAAGCCTACAACCAATACAAAATGCATGTTCAGCAGCAAAAACTTGCCGATGAGCAAGAGATGACTGCGCAAGAATATTCCAATCCTGCTTGGAATTGGGGTGCCTGGGGTCCTGGTGAAGGGTTCGGTTACGGTCCTGCTTTCGGGTGGTGAGACTGATCTTCGAGCGGATAGCTCGAAGCCGAAACATCCAGCCGCCAAATTCATGGTGCCGATCTGCGAGGTCGATTGCGATCGTGCAAGTTCGTTGCTGTCACATGCAGACGAGGGCAAGTGAAGGGTTTGATTGTCAGCGCTCGGTGGATTTCCGGGACGGCGGCTAGGTCTATCGAACTGCAGATTTGGGCCGAAAGGATTGACGCTCGCGCTCGATAATTTCAACGTCGGAGTAAGCCACAATGCTGCAAGGCAAGGTATTGGTCGCCCAGGGCGGCGGTCCGACGGCGGTGATCAATCAGTCGCTGGCCGGAGCGGTTCTGGAAGCGCGCAAGTATAAAAACGTCGAACACGTCTACGGCGCGCTACACGGCGTCCGCGGCATCGTTGACGAAGAATTTGTCGATCTGACTCGAGAAACCACCTGCAACCTGGAACTCGTAGGTGAGACGCCTTCAGCCGCCTTAGGGTCGACCCGGGACAAGCCGGACATCAAATACTGCCGGGAAATCCTGAAGGTCCTGACCGCGCACGAGATACGATACTTCCTCTATATCGGCGGCAATGATTCTTCCGATACGGTCCGCATCATCTCGGAGGAAGCACATAAGAGCAATTATCAACTCCGCTGCATCCATATTCCCAAGACGATCGACAACGACCTGGTTCTGAACGATCACACGCCGGGTTTTCCCTCGGCCGCCCGTTTCGTCGCGCAGGCCTTCCAGGGCGTTAATCTCGACAATCGGTCGTTGCCAGGCGTCTATATCGGCGTGGTGATGGGGCGCAATGCGGGCTTCCTGACCGCCGCTTCATCGCTCGGCCGGACCTACCCGGATGACGGTCCGCATCTGATCTACATGCCCGAACGCGCCTTTAGAATCGATGGGTTTTTGGCCGACGTGAAGCGTGTCGTCGACCGGCTCGGCCGTTGTGTGATCGCCTTGTCGGAGGGGGTCCAGGATGGCAGCGGCGTGTTCCGATCGCCGCGCAACTGGCCAAGTCTGTGCAGCGCGACGCGTATGGAAACTTGCAACTCTCCAGCAACGGTGCGCTCGCCGGCCTGCTGTGTGGCCATGTCAGTGAACGTCTCGCGATGAAACGCGTGCGCGGCGACACCTTCGGCTATCTGCAACGCTCTTTCTTTGGCTGCGTCTCCGAGGTCGATCGGCGCGAGGCGCGCGAAGTCGGCGAGAAGGCGGTGCAGTTTGTCATGGACGGCGATTGCGACGGGTCGATCGCCATCGAGCGCGTCGGCGATTACGCTGTCGATTACAGACTCGTGCCTCTTGCCGCTGTTGCCGGCAAGACGAAGACAATGTCCGATCTGTTCATCAGCGACGATGGTATCGGCGTCACGAAAGCATTCGACGACTACCTCCGCCCTCTGATCGGAGCTTCGATGGGGCAGGTCCACCTGCTACGCCGCAACGCGGTGCCGAAGATCTTGAGGTCCCAGTGACACCTAAGGGTGACCATATGGCCCTCTTCGCCCGCCGGCGCCGTCGATGCGGGGCAAGCCCGATTTTCCGCGCCGTCGCCGGGATTAGATAGCCTGCTCAAGTCCAGCCGTTGTTCTCCAGTCTGCGATGATTATTGAGCGGGTGGAGGCCGTTCTTCCGGGCTGGATAGATGTTTTCCGACTCTGACAATGCGTTCCGGGCGAATCTATTGTGAAGCCACTTGTAGCGGTGCGGCAACAGCCATCAGGATCCGGCCTAGGGCAACCAAGGTTGCTCGCTCATTTGACGTCATGCGGCGACGCGGCGGCGGCGGCCGCTGCCGCTGCCGCTGCCGAAGCAGCCGGACTCGTTCCCCCGCCCGGTGCCAACGACTGCAGGCTTGCTGTCGCCCATATCGTGCCGATAACGAAGCAGATGAGGATCGCGGCTATTGCGACCGCATGTGTCTGGGTCAGCGAAATGCTGCCCACCACTGTTTGACCGGGAGTGCCTGGCGAGTTCGCTCGCCCCGGCAAAAGTGCCGCCAAGCGCGCAGCAATCGTCTCCGTGTCACAATTTGGATCCAAACCCTTCGGCATTTTGCCGATATATGCCATCAGAGCGTCGGTTGCTTTGGCCACCGGCAATCGCGCGAGTTCGGCGGCTTCGCTCCGCGGATCGACCCCCGATCGAGCGAGCATGGACAAAACAGTCAAAGTCATGCCGTTCGCATCCTCGATGACCGGTGCGAACAGGAATTCATCGAGTTCGGATCGCGCCACGAAAATCGAACCCGGGTTGGAGTTCTGGGCCACCAGATTCATCGACATTACTGCACAACAGCCGGCGAGAGGTCGCCCTGCCCGTCGGGTACCGCAAGACCGCCGTTGGTACTCATTGCGGTCTTCTCCATGATCTGCAGAAACGGCTTGATGATATCGATCNNCGATCGGCATCGGGAAGATGATGGTAGAATTCTGTTCGGCGCCGATATCGGTCAGTGTTTGCAAGTAGCGCAGTTGCATCGCCGCCGGAATGCTCGAAAGGATCTTGGCTGCGTTGACGAGCGTCTGCGAGGCCTGGAACTCGGCTTCGGCATGAATGATCTTCGCGCGCCGGTCACGTTCCGCCTCAGCTTGTTTGGCAATGGCGCGCACCATGTTTTCCGTGAGTTCGACAGTGCGGATCTCGACGTTGCTGACTTTGATGCCCCAGGTTTCCGTCTGGGCGTCCAGAATGCTCTGCACGTCTGTGCTCAGTTTCTTGCGTTCGGAGAGCATTTCGTCCAGTTCGTGCTGGCCCAGAACCGCACGCAACGTTGTCTGGGCGAGCATATTCGTGGCAGGCAAATAGTTTTGAACCTGAATGATGGCCCGTTCAGGATTGACGACGTTGAAGTAGAGCACCGCGTCCACTTTCATCGACACATTGTCCCGCGAAATCACATCCTGGCTCGGTATCTCGATGACCTGAATGCGCAGATCCACGCGTACCATTTGCTGGATGAAAGGGATCAGGAGCACGAGGCCCGGCCCTTTGACTTTTTGAAAGCGCCCTAGAGTAAAGACCACGGCCCGCTCATATTCGCGTAGAATCTTTATTGCCCCAGTGAACAATAAAAATAATACAAAAACACCAAATGGGATAATGTAAAGGGATAAATAAGACATGTCCCCGCTCCTCTATAAGCCAACCGTATTCAGTTTTCGATAGTATTATTTGACTCTTATTACTTAGATAAGACTCGGAAACTACTCACTCCTGCGAGCAAGACAGCAAAGACGAAATAAAATAGTCTGACTGCAGTGCTTTTGCCTCTTTTCAGATCGCGCCTTAGAGAGGCAATTCAGCGATTGCGGGCAGATTTGGCGCGCCGATGGCCGGCCTGACCTGGCTCATCAACCCGCCAAACCGAGCCCCCAGTGCCTGTGTGCGTCAGCCGAAAACCGGCGGCATCAGGCAATGGGGTTTCGGGCTTGGATCTCTGAGTTTCCAATCGGGACTGATTCGTTGCCGGCGTTACGCCCAGAAGCTCGGCGCATGATAATGACGGTCGAGTTGGCGCCCGTATTCGGAGGTCCATTGGAAATCGGCGCTATGATGAAAACTTGGCGCGTCTATGAGATCTTTCTTATCCAGATTGACGACATAGCCGGCCTTGATCGGGTCGTAGTTTAGAACCGACCAGGGCAGCGGATATTGCTTTTCGCCAATACCGAGGAGACCACCAAACGACATGACGGCATAGATCGCGCGACCGCTCACCTTGTCGATCACTATGTCCTCTATGCTGCCGAGCTGTTCGCCAGCCATATTATAGACTTCTGTGCCGTTGATTTTTTCGGCTGAGATAAGCGTCCCGGACTTAATCGACAGAACTTCGCTCATGATGAACCCCTAGATGTAGCGCAGGGACAAAATGTCCTTGCACTGTAAGACCGGACTTCAAAATGGCGTGATGCGACGCGAAGCAGTAGGCTCGGAAAATACTCAATTAGGTCCCAATAGCGTCTGATAAGCTGAGCTATGACAGGGCAAGAGACCACAATCCTGGTGGACAAGCCGAACCCTACGCTGCGCGGGTCGGTTGACTTCAGACTAGATCCCACTCGTACGGCGTATAGGGCACCCGTCAGCGGCACTAAAGCTGCCGGCTCTTAGAAGCTTTCGCAGCCCAAAGATACCCTGAGTATTTTCCGATCCTCGTTGCTTGGAAGGGCCTCGCGTATGGTCTGACATGTTGCCCGCCAGAGGATCTCCCCTGTCTGCGCGCAGATAGCGATGTAGCCGGCGAAGTCGCCGGTTATTGGCACTGAAAGCGTTACGAAACGGTCTCAAATGACATTTCCGGCACGGCTGTCGCGGTATTCGAAGTGAAGTGTCCCGTCGACCTTATGGGCATCATCCAATGAACCGGATCGAAGCTCGCCCGGCAGAAAAACATACAGCTGGCATGGCCAAAGGGCGGAACCTTGGCGTCGTTGTCTCCGTGCGCGGCAGCGTCGTGGATATCCGGTTTGCCGAACATTTGCCGGCCGTTTACTCCCTGCTGCGTACGGGGACCCAAAAGCAGATCATTATCGAGGTTTTGGCGCTGCGCGATGCGCATACCGTGCGCGGCATCGCTTTGACGCCCACACAAGGGCTCGCACGTGGGATGGCGGTAGAAGATACCGGCGGCCCCTTGAAGGCGCCGGTGGGCAATGCCGTGCTCTCTCATATGTTCGACGTGTTCGGGAACGTTATCGACCGCCGGCCGGCGCCGTCGGACGTCGAATGGCGTTCAGTGCATCGCCTTCCTCCGCCGTTGGCGCAACGCTCCACCAAATCGGAAGTATTTGAGACGGGAATAAAAGCGATCGATGTTCTGGTGCCTCTGGAACGTGGCGGAAAGGCAGGACTTTTCGGCGGGGCAGGCGTCGGCAAGACGGTGCTGCTCACGGAAATGATCCATAACATGATCGGGCACCACGAAGGTGTGAGCATTTTTTGCGGGATTGGCGAGCGGTGTCGAGAAGGCGAAGAGCTCTACGACGCGATGAAAGAAGCCGGCGTTTTGCCCAACATGGTGATGGTATTCGGCCAAATGAACGAGCCGCCGGGCGCCAGGTTCCGGGTCGGGCATGCCGCTCTGACCATGGCGGAGTATTTCCGCGATGATGAGCATCGCGATGTGTTGCTGCTCGTTGATAATATCTTTCGATTCATCCAGGCCGGGATGGAGATCTCCGGATTAATGGGGCAGATGCCCTCCCGGCTGGGCTATCAGCCCACGATGGGCACTGAACTGTCCAGTTTGGAAGAGCGCATCGCGAACACGGATGCTGGAGCCATCACCTCGATCCAGGCGGTGTATGTCCCGGCCGATGATTTCACCGACCCGGCGGCGGTGCATACGTTCTCGCATCTCTCCGCATCAATCGTTCTCTCGCGCAAGCGGGCGAGCGAAGGCTTATTCCCTGCCATCGATCCACTTCAATCCAGTTCCAAGATGGCCACGCCAGCGATTGTGGGCGAACGGCACTACAGCTTGGCGCAGGAGATCCGCCGGACGCTCGCGCAGTATGCCGAGCTCAAGGACATCATTGCGATGCTCGGCCTTGAGCAGCTTTCGCCGGAAGACCGAAACGTCGTCGTCCGTGCCCGCCGGTTGGAGCGTTTTCTCACCCAGCCCTTTTTCACCACTGAACAATTTACCGGCCTCACGGGAAAGCTCGTCAGCTTGAGCGACGCGTTGGATGGCTGTGAGCGCATCCTGCACGACGAGTTTAAGGATTATCCGGAAAGCGCGCTCTACATGATCGGTGCGATTAGCGAAGCCGAGGCAAAGGCGAAACGCGACCCGCCCGCCGCGCAGGTCAAGCCGGGGACAAACCCTGCCACCGGGTCCGCGCCCCAACCGAATGCCGACGCCAAACCTCGGGTTCTCGAGCATACGGGCGGCTCTCCATGAATCTTAAGCTTCTTCTGCCGTTCCAGGTTTTTGCCGATAAAGCGGGCGTGTCGCGCATCGTCGCTGAGACCCGGCAGGGTTCATTTGGGATTCTGCCGCACCGGCTTGATTGTGTAGCGGCGCTTGCGCCCGGCATTTTGACCTACGAAACGGCGGCTGACGGCGAGGTTTTTGTTGCCGTGGATGAGGGCGTGCTCGTCAAGACCGGGCCCGACGTTCTCGTATCCGTACGTCGGGCGTTGGACGGAGCAGACCTTGGGCAGCTGCGCGAGGCCGTCGAGCGAGAATTTCTGACGCTGGACGAGCACGAGAAGAGCATGCGCTCGGTATTGGTCAAAATGGAAAGCGATCTCATTCACCGCATGATGAGCTTCCACAATGACTGAGAAAACACAAAACACACCCGAGCAGCCGGAGCGATCACTCAGCCAGGAAGTTGGCGCGAAGGCGGCGCGCAAGCTTAGGGCGCGACGCAATTCCGCCCAGGGCGTGTGGTTCGGCTTGGG